>NZ_JAWNFK010000004.1:0-171613 GCF_034107965.1 Enterobacter sp. 61D5 | reverse complement strand
AGCCCGTCATCGCCCACCATTTCGGGTCGTTAGCTCAGTTGGTAGAGCAGTTGACTTTTAATCAATTGGTCGCAGGTTCGAATCCTGCACGACCCACCAATGTAAAAAAGCGCCCTAAAGGCGCTTTTTTGCTATCTGCAGTTTGTCTACTTTCGCCTTCCAGTACACTTTTACCACATCATTAATACTGATTATGTATAGATGTAACTCCCTGCCAGATATGGCAGTTTTGCTCAAGCTAATCCCGTTGGTGCCGATACCTCTGTTTTATAACGCGAGGAAATACTATGACGACCATTCAGGCTTCAACCCAAATGATTCAAACCAGCAGCGGTGGGAGTGGTGCTTCTGGCAGCAACGACATCGCTTCCCAGATCAGCAGTATTATTGACAAGATCAATAAGCTGACTCAGCAGCTAAAAGAACTGGCGAACAACACCGGCAGCGCTGATGAGAAGAAGAAGCAGCAGGAGCTTATTCAGACCCAGATCAAAGTGCTGCAGGCGCAGCTCGCCGCGCTGCAGCGCCAGCAGGCCGAAGAGGCCCAGAAGAAGCAGGAACAAAAACTGGGCAAAGTGGAAGGCGTGAATAGCCCATCAGACACTAATCAAATTGATATCTACATCTAATCTTCTGATGCGTTAAACAGTGGATCGCGTATGCGGGCCTCGGTTAATCGCTGTGCCTGGATACGCACCACTTCCCAGATAGCCTGCGCCGCCCCCGAAAGTGAACGATTTTTTCGCCGCACCAGCATTAGCTTTCGCTCGACAACGGGCGTCAACCGCTTCACGGCCAGTCGACTTCCCTGCGGTAGGGGAAGCGCCAGGGCGGGCAACACGCTGATGCCAATCCCTGCTTCCACCATGGGAAACAGCGTTGCCGGGTGCCCAATCTCCTGCACGATCGTTGCCTTTACGCCCTGATTCACCAGCGCGGAATCAATCAGCGGACGGCTGCCCGAGGCATAATCCTGTAAAACCAGGTTCGCGCCGGTCAGGGACTGCCAGCTGACCTCCGGTAACGCGGCCAGCGGGTCGTCGTCACGGCAGAGCAGCAAGAATGGCTCGGAAAGTACGCTTTCGCACGCCAGGTCGCTCGCCTGGCCGGGATCGATAACAATACCAAAATCCACATCGCCCTGACGGATGCTCTCCAGCACCCACTGTTGCGGCCTGTCATGCAGGACAAAATCAATGTCCGGGTAGCGATGATTTCCCTCGGCAATACACTGCGGGATAAGGTGCGCTGAGATCGTCTGGCTGGCCGCGACGCGCACAGTCCCCGAAAGCTGCTGACCCAGCCTCCCCACGTCTCTGAGCGTGCTGTTCAGCTCATCCAGCAATCGTTCAAGACGCAGGGCGAGCTGCTGCCCCGCTTCGGTCAGCACCACTTCGCGCGTGGTGCGGTCAAGTAACTTCACCCCGGTCTGATTCTCCAGCTCTTTCACGCTGTGGCTGACCGCCGACTGGCTCAGGCCGATCGTCTCCCCTGCCCGGCTAAAGCTGCGGGCGTGAGCGACGGTGACGAAAATACGAAGCTGACGTAAGGAATAATTCATCTGTTTTATTCATGAATGGATGCAATAAATCAATTTTATTTCTCAAATAGAAAAAAGCACAATAGCGACATCTGTTTTCAGGAGTCATTATGAAACTATTTCGTATTGTTGATCCGTTTACGCTTACCCTGGTTGTTACCGTTTTACTGGCCTCGTTTTTCCCCGCCCGCGGGGGCTTCGTCCCGTTTTTTGAAGGGCTGACGACGGCCGCCATCGCGCTGCTGTTCTTTATGCACGGCGCAAAGCTCTCGCGCGAAGCGATTATTGCCGGCGGTAGCCACTGGCGGCTGCATCTCTGGGTGATGTGCAGCACGTTCATTCTGTTCCCAATCCTCGGAGTGCTGTTTGCCTGGTGGGCGCCGGTTAACGTCGACCCGGCGCTCTACACCGGTTTCCTGTATCTCTGTATTCTGCCGGCTACCGTACAGTCCGCCATTGCCTTTACCTCTCTCGCGGGAGGAAACGTGGCGGCCGCGGTTTGCTCGGCATCGGCATCCAGCCTGTTAGGGATTTTCGTTTCCCCGCTGCTGGTGGGCCTGCTGATGAACATGCACGGCGCGGAAGGCAATCTCGAGCAGGTTGGAAAAATCTGCCTGCAGCTGCTGCTGCCGTTTGTCCTGGGACATCTATCCCGTCCATGGACCGGGGCGTTCGTGGCGAAGCACAAAAAATGGATCTCCAAAACCGACCAGTCGTCGATTCTGCTGGTGGTCTATTCCGCCTTCAGCGAAGCGGTCGTGAACGGGATCTGGCATAAGGTAGGCGCAGGCTCGCTGTTGTTTATCGTGGTAGTCAGCCTCGTCCTGTTGGCGATTGTGATTGCGGTAAACGTCTTTGTGGCACGCAGGTGCGGCTTCAGCAAAGCGGATGAAATCACTATTGTCTTCTGCGGTTCGAAGAAAAGCCTGGCTAACGGTATCCCGATGGCCAATATTCTGTTCCCGACCTCGGTGATTGGGATGATGGTGCTGCCGCTGATGATTTTTCACCAGATCCAGCTGATGGTCTGCGCGGTGCTGGCGCGTCGCTACAAGCGCCAGACCGAAAAGCTGGCGCAGGAAGAGACCCGCGCCGCGAAGGCTTAAGGACGTTTCAGGGGATGAACCAGCTGGGTCAGCCCCTCGGTTTTGATCAGTAACGTGATAGCCATCAGCTCGCCCAGCCGCCCTGCCGGGAATTCATCCTTGCGGGCAAACCACAGCAGATACTCCTCCGGCAAATCAATCAGCCTGCGGCCCTTGTATTTACCGAACGGCATCTCCGTATTGGCAATCTCAACGAGCTGTTCTTTCTCCACGTTACTCTCCTAACAGACGCATCATTTCCGCTTCGTCGATAACCTCAATGCCGAGCTCCTGGGCTTTCGCCAGCTTAGAGCCCGCCGCTTCCCCGGCGATCACCAGGTCGGTTTTCTTCGACACGCTGCCCGCCACTTTGGCCCCCAGCGACACCAGGCGCGCTTTCGCATCGTCGCGTGAAAGCTGGCTCAGGCTGCCGGTCAGGACTACCGTTTTACCGGCGAACGGGCTGTCGATCTCTTCGGCGTTAACCACCACCGGCGCGGGCCACCTGATGCCCTCCTCCAGCAGCTTGCCGATAACTTCACGGTTGCTCTCTTCGGCGAAGAAGTTAAAGACGTGCGTGGCGACCACAATGCCTACGTCAGGGACTTTCTGCAGCTCGTCGATGCTAGCCTTTTCCAGCGCCTCCAGCGTGCCGAAGTACGCCGCCAGGCCCGCGGCCGTCGCTTCACCCACTTCACGAATGCCCAGCGCGTACAGGAAGCGGGCAAAAGTGGTCTCTTTGGCAGCTTCCAGCGCGTTAACCACATTCTGGGCTGACTTTGGCCCCATGCGATCCAGACCGGTCAGTTTACCTGCCGTCAGCCTGAAGAGATCCGCTGGCGTATGGACATACTCTTTCTCAACCAGCTGATCGATAATCTTGTCGCCCATGCCGTCGACGTCCATCGCCCGACGGGAGACGAAGTGCTTCAGCGACTCTTTACGCTGCGCACCACAGATTAAGCCACCCGTACAGCGCGCCACCGCTTCGCCTTCAACACGCTCAACGTCGGACCCGCACACCGGACAGTGGGTCGGGAAGACGATCTCGCGCGTATCGGCAGGACGTTCTGACTCCACAACGTTAACCACCTGCGGGATAACGTCGCCCGCGCGGCGAATCACCACTTTGTCACCAATGCGCAGGCCGAGGCGTTCGATTTCATCGGCGTTATGCAACGTGGCATTACTCACCAGCACGCCCGCAACCTGCACGGGCTCCAGACGTGCGACCGGGGTAATCGCCCCCGTACGGCCGACCTGGAACTCCACGTCGCGAACGAAGGTCATCTGTTCCTGAGCAGGGAATTTAAACGCCACCGCCCAGCGCGGCGCGCGCGCCACAAAGCCCAGCTGCTCCTGCAGCGCCAGTGAATTCACCTTGATGACGACGCCATCTATATCAAAACCGAGCGTCGGGCGGTCCTCTTCCACCTTGTGGTAGAACGCCAGTACCGCTTCCGGCGAGTCGCAGAGCTGAACGCGGTTGCTCACCGGCAGGCCCCACGCTTTAAACTGCAGCAGGCGTCCGAGGTGCGTATCCGGCAGCTCGCCGCCCTCCAGAATACCGACGCCGTAGCAGAAGAAAGTAAGCGGTCGCTTCGCGGTAATACGCGGGTCAAGCTGGCGCAGAGAGCCTGCCGCCGCATTACGCGGGTTAGCAAACACCTTCCCGCCGGTGCGACGCGCCTCGTCGTTAATTTTCTCGAAGCCCGCCTGGGGCAGGAACACCTCGCCGCGCACTTCCAGACGTGCGGGAATGTTGTCACCCTGCAGCTTCAGCGGTATCGCGCGGATGGTACGCACGTTGGTGGTGATGTCTTCGCCCGTCGTGCCGTCGCCACGCGTCGCGGCGCGCACCAGCACGCCGTTTTCATAGAGAAGACTGACCGCCAGGCCATCCAGCTTGAGCTCGCAGCACCAGGTGAGGGAGTCGCTGCTTTTCAGGCGATCCTGCACGCGCTTGTTAAACGCGAGGAAGCTCTCTTCATCAAATACGTTATCCAGCGACAGCATCGGCACCTCATGGCGCACCTGGCTGAAAGCCCCCAGCGGCTCAGCGCCGACGCGCTGGGTGGGGGAATCCGGCGTGATAAGCTCCGGATGCTGCGCCTCTAATTCACGCAGCTCGCGCATCAGGCGGTCATATTCGGCATCCGGGACTTCCGGCGCGTCCATAACATGATAGAGGTATTCATGATGGCGAAGCGTGGTTCGCAGTTCAGTGAGTTGTTGTTCGATTGAGTCCATATCGCACCATCAATGAGAAAAAACCCCCGACAGGCGGGGGTTGAGGAGGAGTTGAAGTAAACGCGACGATTACGCGTTAGCTTCCTTGACTTCGCGGATGCGGTCCTGATACTCGCGCAGCTTCTGCGGGGTCATCATTCGACGCTGATCGTCAAGCACCACGCCACCGACTTCGTCAGCGATGTGCTGAGCGGACTGCAGCATCAGCTTAAAGTTTTGCAGTTCGTCGCCGTAAGAAGGCACCTGCATAAAGATAGTGACGCCCGGGGTCACGAAATCACCGGTCATTTCCGGATCAAAGGTGCCGGGGTTAACCATGTTGGCCAGGCTGAACAGCGCCGGACCGCTACCGTCAGGGCTCAGATGGCGATGGAAAATGTTCATATCGCCAAACTTGAATCCTGCCTGTTGAATACTGTTGAGCAGCACGTCACCATTGAGATGGCTGCCGTGATGCGCGGCCACGTTCATGATGATCACCGCTTCTTTACGCTGCGGTTTTTCAACAACCGGCTCTGGCTCTACAACGGGCTCAGGCTCAACGTGCGGGGCCGGAGCAGGCTGAGGCGCAGGCTGTACGTGAACAGGCTGCTGCGGTTGTTGTACCGGCTGATCAGGCTGTTGCTGCACGGGCTGCTGCACCGGCTGCTGTTGAACCGGCTGTGGCGCAGCAGGCTGCTGATAGACAGGCTGTTGCGGCGGCTGGCGCACCGGCTCTTCCACAGGCTGCGGCGCTGGCTGGCGCGGCTGCGCAGAAGCATACGGCGGTTGATACTGGTGCTGCGAAGGACGAGGCGCTTCATGCTCCCCATGGCCTGCGCCGGGCGCAGTATTGACCCGATGAACACGAACTTCACCCACGCCGTCGTCATCGCTGCCGTCGATGTCATCTTCACTGTCATCGTCGTCACGACTGGACTTCATGCGCTTCAGTGGGCGATCGCGGAACATCGAGGAACGCTCTTTACGGCTGGTCCAGAAACCATGTACCAGTAAAGCGATTATGGCGATCGCGCCAACAATGATTAATATCAGACGCAAATCCTGCATCATTATATTCTCTGTTGTTCTAACACCTTGCCACCACGGCAAACATTTACTCACTAAGAGTATTTGCCGTTTACGTCAAGTGCAAGTGTGTGCAGAGCATTCACAGCATAAAGATGAAGGAAATCGTGCTTTTTGCTGGTTTTTCGAACATTTCCGAACTGGTCATTGCTCCGTAAGTGGATAATATAGGCAGGCAATTCCACTGGTTGTGTAAAAAGGAGTACAGCCTGGCTATGGTTTCAACATCTTCTTCTCCCCCGCGCAGCGGGGTCTGGTATTTTTCTCAGGGCTGGAAACTGGTCTCCCTGCCGGGGATTCGACGCTTCGTGATCCTGCCGCTATTGATCAACATTATTCTGATGGGCGGCGCGTTCTGGTGGCTATTCACAAAGCTGGAGAGCTGGATCCCGTCGCTGATGAGCTACGTGCCGGACTGGCTGCAGTGGCTTAACTACCTGCTCTGGCCGGTGGCGGTAATCTCCGTGCTGCTGGTGTTTGGGTACTTCTTTTCGACGATTGCCAACTGGATAGCCGCACCGTTTAACGGTCTGCTGGCGGAACAGCTTGAAGCGCGGCTTACCGGTGCGACGCCGCCGGACACTGACGTGCTGGGGATCATGAAAGACCTGCCACGCATCATGAAGCGCGAGTGGCAGAAGTTTGCCTGGTACCTGCCCCGCGCGATTGTGCTGCTTATCCTCTACTTTGTGCCAGGCATTGGCCAGACGGTGGCACCGGTGCTGTGGTTTCTGTTCAGCGCCTGGATGCTGGCCATCCAGTACTGCGACTATCCGTTCGATAACCACAAGGTGCCGTTTAAAGAGATGCGCACTGCCCTGCGCAGCCAGAAGGTCGCCAATATGCAGTTTGGCGCGCTGACCAGCCTGTTCACCATGATTCCCTTCCTGAATCTGTTCATCATGCCCGTCGCCGTCTGCGGCGCGACGGTGATGTGGGTTGACTGCTACCGTGCTAAGCACGCGTTATGGAAATAATGCAAAAATGTGTAAAGCAGGGGTGGCTTATGCCGCCCCTTATTCCATACTGATCCCCATTATTTCCTTGCAGTATATAGATATGCGAATTCCTTACTTCCCCCTACCTGCTCAACAGGTATGCTGGGTCGGTATCCCAATTTCATACAGTTAAGGACAGGCCATGAGTAAGATTTATGAAGACAACTCGCTGACTATCGGTCATACGCCCCTGGTTCGACTGAACCGTATCGGTAATGGACGCATTCTGGCGAAGGTCGAATCACGTAACCCGAGCTTCAGCGTAAAATGCCGTATCGGTGCAAACATGATTTGGGATGCTGAAAAACGTGGCGTACTGAAGCCTGGCGTTGAGCTGGTGGAACCGACCAGCGGTAACACCGGTATCGCTCTGGCCTATGTGGCTGCCGCGCGTGGCTACAAGCTGACGCTGACCATGCCAGAAACCATGAGCATCGAGCGTCGTAAGCTGCTCAAAGCGCTGGGCGCGAACCTGGTGCTCACCGAAGGCGCGAAGGGCATGAAGGGCGCCATTCAGAAAGCTGAAGAGATTGTGGCCAGCGATCCGGCGAAATATCTGCTGCTTCAGCAGTTCAGCAACCCGGCTAACCCGGAAATTCACGAGAAGACCACCGGTCCGGAAATCTGGGAAGATACCGACGGCCAGGTTGACGTCTTTATCTCCGGCGTAGGTACCGGCGGTACGTTGACGGGTGTGTCACGCTATATTAAAGGCACAAAGGGTAAAAAAGACCTGATCACCGTTGCCGTTGAGCCAACTGACTCACCGGTTATCACCCAGGCACTGGCGGGTGAAGAGCTTAAACCAGGCCCGCATAAAATTCAGGGTATTGGCGCAGGCTTCATTCCGGGCAACCTGGATCTGAAGTTAATCGATAAAGTGGTAACAATCACTAACGAAGAAGCCATTTCTACCGCACGTCGCCTGATGGATGAAGAAGGCATTCTGGCGGGTATCTCTTCCGGTGCAGCCGTTGCGGCAGCACTCAAGCTTCAGGAAGATGAAGCCTTTACCAACAAGAATATTGTGGTTATCCTTCCTTCTTCGGGCGAGCGTTACCTGAGCACCGCACTGTTTGCCGATCTGTTTACCGAAAAAGAGCTGCAACAGTAGTGCCAGCATGTTAATAACGCGTAAAAAAGCACCTTTTCAGGTGCTTTTTTGTGGCCTGCTTCAAACTTTTGCCCCTCCTGCCATTGCTTCACCCCGTTGGGTCTGGTATTTAAACCAGCAATTATTTTGATGCGTGAAATTAATCGGTGAATGAAATAGCCTTGCTGAATCGATTTTATGATTTGGTTCAAGTCTTGCTTTCGCTGCATAATGTTTAATGACGATCGAAACGTCAGCGCTAACAATACAGGCTAAAGTTCAGTCGCCAGGCTAGACTTTAGTTCCACAACACTAAACCTATAAGTTGGGGAAATACAATGTTCCAGCAAGAAGTTACCATTACCGCTCCGAACGGTCTGCACACCCGCCCTGCTGCTCAGTTTGTTAAAGAAGCAAAAGGCTTCACTTCTGAAATCACTGTGACTTCCAACGGCAAAAGCGCGAGCGCAAAAAGCCTGTTCAAACTGCAGACTCTGGGCCTGACTCAGGGCACCGTTGTCACCATCTCTGCAGAAGGTGAAGACGAGCAGAAAGCAGTTGAGCATCTGGTAAAACTGATGGCTGAGCTCGAGTAAGTTTCCGGGTTCTTTTAAATATCAGTCACAAGTAAGGTAGGGTTATGATTTCAGGCATTTTAGCATCCCCGGGTATCGCTTTCGGCAAAGCACTGCTGCTGAAAGAAGACGAGATCGTCATCGACCGGAAAAAAATTTCTGCCGACAAGGTTGATCAGGAAGTTGAACGTTTTCTGAGCGGTCGTGCCAAGGCATCTGCGCAACTGGAAGCAATCAAAACTAAAGCTGGCGAAACTTTCGGTGAAGAAAAAGAAGCCATCTTCGAAGGGCACATCATGCTGCTCGAAGATGAGGAGCTGGAGCAGGAAATCATAGCCCTGATTAAAGATAAAGGCATGACGGCCGATGCGGCTGCGCATGAAGTTATCGAAGGTCAGGCAACTGCCCTGGAAGAACTGGATGATGAATACCTGAAAGAGCGTGCGGCTGACGTACGTGACATCGGTAAGCGCCTGCTGCGCAACATCCTGGGTCTGGCCATCATCGACCTGAGCGCGATTCAGGATGAAGTTATCCTGGTTGCCGCTGACCTCACCCCGTCTGAAACCGCACAGCTGAACCTGAAAAAGGTCCTCGGTTTTATCACCGACGCGGGTGGCCGTACCTCCCACACCTCTATCATGGCGCGCTCTCTGGAACTGCCTGCCATCGTAGGTACCGGTAGCGTCACCTCTCAGGTGAAAAACGGCGACTATCTGATTCTGGATGCCGTAAACAATCTGGTTTACGTCAACCCAACCAATGAAGAGATCGATAAACTGCGCGCGGTTCAGGAGCAGGTTGCGACTGAAAAAGCGGAACTCGCTAAGCTGAAAGACCTGCCAGCCATCACCCTGGACGGCCATCAGGTAGAAGTGTGCGCAAACATCGGTACCGTCCGCGACGTTGATGGCGCTGAGCGCAACGGTGCGGAAGGCGTAGGTCTCTATCGTACAGAATTCCTGTTCATGGACCGAGACGCGCTGCCAACGGAAGAAGAGCAGTTTGCTGCTTATAAAGCCGTGGCTGAAGCGTGTGGCTCTCAGGCGGTTATCGTCCGTACCATGGACATCGGTGGCGACAAAGAGCTGCCGTACATGAACTTCCCGAAAGAAGAGAACCCGTTCCTGGGCTGGCGTGCAATCCGTATCGCGATGGATCGTAAAGAGATCCTGCGTGACCAGGTTCGCGCGATCCTGCGTGCCTCTGCTTTCGGTAAACTGCGCATCATGTTCCCGATGATCATCTCTGTTGAAGAAGTGCGTGCACTGAAGAAAGAGATCGAAATCTACAAACAGGAACTGCGCGACGAAGGTAAAGCGTTTGACGAGTCAATCGAGATCGGCGTGATGGTGGAAACACCTGCGGCGGCGACCATTGCGCGTCATTTAGCCAAAGAAGTTGATTTCTTTAGTATCGGCACCAATGATTTAACGCAGTACACCCTGGCAGTTGACCGTGGTAATGATATGATTTCACATCTCTACCAGCCAATGTCACCGTCCGTACTGAACTTGATCAAGCAAGTTATTGATGCTTCTCATGCAGAAGGTAAATGGACTGGCATGTGTGGTGAGCTTGCAGGCGACGAACGTGCTACACTTCTGTTGCTGGGTATGGGTCTGGACGAATTCTCTATGAG
This sequence comes from Enterobacter sp. 61D5, assembly GCF_034107965.1. Classification (NCBI taxonomy): domain Bacteria; kingdom Pseudomonadati; phylum Pseudomonadota; class Gammaproteobacteria; order Enterobacterales; family Enterobacteriaceae; genus Enterobacter; species Enterobacter sp. 61D5. Next base: position 161,362 of record NZ_JAWNFK010000004.1, on the reverse strand, counting down.
CGCCATTTCCATCCCGCGCATTAAGAAGATTATCCGTAACACGAACTTCGAAGATGCGAAGGTGTTAGCAGAGCAGGCTCTTGCTCAACCGACAACGGACGAGTTAATGACGCTGGTTAACAAGTTCATTGAAGAAAAAACAATCTGCTAATCCACGAGATGCGGCCCAAATTACTGCTTAGGAGAAGATCATGGGTTTGTTCGATAAACTGAAATCTCTGGTTTCTGATGATAAGAAAGACTCCGGAACTATTGAGATTGTTGCTCCGCTCTCCGGCGAGATCGTCAACATCGAAGACGTGCCGGATGTAGTGTTTGCTGAGAAAATCGTTGGTGATGGCATTGCTATCAAACCAACTGGCAACAAAATGGTTGCTCCAGTTGACGGCACCATCGGTAAAATTTTTGAAACCAACCATGCGTTCTCTATCGAATCTGATAGCGGTATCGAACTGTTCGTTCACTTCGGTATCGACACCGTTGAACTGAAAGGCGAAGGCTTCAAACGTATCGCGGAAGAAGGCCAGCGTGTTAAAGTTGGCGACCCGGTAATTGAATTCGATCTGCCACTGCTGGAAGAAAAAGCCAAGTCTACCCTGACGCCGGTTGTTATCTCCAACATGGACGAAATCAAAGAACTGATCAAACTGTCTGGCAGCGTCACCGTGGGTGAAACCCCGGTTATCCGCATCAAGAAGTAATTCTTGCCGCACAGAAAAATGGCGCCTTCGGGCGCCATTTTTGTTTATGCCGGTAGGATAAGCTCGTCGTAGCCTTTCGACTGGGTATAGAGCATCACATCAGTCACCCGATCGCCGGCCATGCGAATGGCATCAGCAACGGTTTTCCCCTCAACAATTCCGCTCACCAGCTCTGAACAGAACAGATCGCCCGTCCCTTTCAGATCGGTTTCTACGCGCGGGTGCGCGCTGACGGTCACGCCTTCATTCGTCACCAGCACTACGTGGATGTTTTCCGGGTCATCGGCCACCGGCGCGCTGGTGATCGCCACCCATTTCAGGCTGTCGGAGAGCAGTCCCTGCGCCGCAGCGATGGCGCTCTCAGGCGTACGGCACGGTTTGCCGCTTAACACTTCCAGCTCATAGACGTTTGGCGTGATCCCCTGCGCCAGCGGCAGCAGATGCTCCCGATACGCCTGCGGGATCTCAGGCTTCACGTACATACCGCTGTCGATATCGCCGATAACCGGGTCGACCAACACCAGCAGGTCAGGATGCTGCGCTTTGACCGCCTTCAGCCATTGAGCCAGCAGGACGATCTGGCTGGCGCTGCCCATATAGCCGGTGGTGACCGCTTTAAGCTCGCGCAGGATCTCGCGCTCTTCCAGCGCCTTAAGATAGCCGCTGAACCACTCATCGGGGATCACTCCACCATAAAACGTGTCGTAGTGCGGCGTGTTGCTAAACAGTACCGTCGGCACGGCGGTAACGTTCAGCCTGTGGGTACGAATATTCGGTACCGCAATGCTGTTCCCCACGCTGCCGTAAACCACCTGCGACTGCACGGCGACAATGTCGGTTTGCTGCGCTCGGGTATTATCCCGGAATAGAATCATCTCCATGACGCTTAAATCCCCGCCCCCTGCGAATAACTCTCTTCACCAAAGACGCCGGTAGACAGATAGCGATCGCCGCGATCGCAAATAATCGCCACCACTACGGCACCCGGGTTTGCCTGCGCTACCCGAATCGCACCCGCTACCGCGCCGCCCGAACTGACGCCGCAGAAGATACCTTCGCGCACGGCCAGCTCACGCATGGTATTTTCCGCCTCGCGCTGGTGAAGATCCAGCACCTGGTCCACCAGCTGCGCATTAAAGATGCCGGGCATATACTCCGCCGGCCAGCGGCGAATGCCAGGAATGCTGCTCCCCTCTTCCGGCTGGAGGCCAACGATGGTGACGGCTTTTTCCTGCTCGCGCAGAAAACGCGATACCCCGGTAATGGTGCCGGTGGTGCCCATGCTGGAGACAAAATGGGTGATACGCCCGTCGGTTTGCTGCCAGATTTCCGGGCCTGTGGTGGTGTAGTGCGCGTACGGGTTGTCCGGGTTGTTGAACTGATCCAGCAGTTTACCTTCGCTGCGCTCGGCCATCTCCAGCGCTAAGTCGCGCGCGCCTTCCATTCCCTGCTCTTTGGTCACCAGAATCAGCTCGGCCCCGTAGGCACGCATCGCGGCGCGGCGCTCCTGGCTCATGTTGTCCGGCATCAGCAGCTTCATGCGGTAGCCTTTCAGCGCCGCAATCATCGCCAGGGCGATACCGGTATTGCCGCTGGTGGCCTCTATCAGCACGTCGCCTGGCTTAATTTCTCCGCGTTTTTCGGCCTGGACAATCATCGACAGCGCCGCGCGGTCTTTCACCGACCCCGCCGGGTTATTGCCTTCGAGTTTGACCCAGATTTCGCTGCCGTTGTCCGGCCCCATGCGCTGAAGCTTGACCAGAGGAGTGTTGCCGATGGTGTGTTCGAGTGTATTCACGATTTTTACTCAATAAAAAAGCCGGGGCGCGCGCAGCGATCCCGGCCTACAAGACGCAGTGATAACTGTAGGCCCGGTCAGCGCAGCGCCACCGGGCGATAAACATCCTAATAACCTATCAGGCTGTCTCAGCCAGAGCAATATCCTCGCGCGTCTCGATGCGCTCCTTCCCGTGATAAATACGGGCGTGCTGCAGCCCAACAAACAGGCGCTCGCCCCGGTGCGGCGGCACGTCGTCGCGCATAACCACGGTCAGCGGCTCGGTATACCAGCCCAGCGGCTGTACCACCAGTTGGGTGTAGTGACCTTTAGGGCTAGCTTCCAGCACCTGCACCGGCAGCGGTGAATCCAGGCTGGTTCGGCGGCTCACGTCCACTTCCCACGGACGCAGGAACAGATCGACCGGCCCCTGATGCGCGGAGGTATAGCCCAGCGGCCAGCGGTGCGCACCGACGTGGAACTGACCGCCGCGAATAGTGCCCTGCAGACGGTTTACCTCGCCCATAAACTCCAGCACGAAGCGGGTCGCCGGCTCGCGCCAGAGCTGCTCCGGTTCGTCAACCTGCTCAATGTTGCCCTGGCTCATGACCACCACGCGATCCGCGACTTCCATCGCCTCTTCCTGATCGTGGGTCACGAAGACGCTGGTGAATTTCAGCTCTTCATGCAGCTGGCGCAGCCAGCGGCGCAGCTCTTTACGCACCTGCGCGTCCAGCGCGCCGAAAGGTTCATCCAGCAGCAGGATTTGCGGCTCAACGGCTAACGCGCGCGCCAGCGCCACGCGCTGCTTCTGACCGCCGGAAAGCTGGGCCGGGAAACGGTCCGCCAGATGCGCAAGCTGCACCATCTCCAGCAGTTTGGTCACTTTGGCTTTGATAGCCGCTGCATTTGGACGCTCGCGACGCGGCAGCACCGTCAGGCCAAACGCAATGTTGTCGAACACGGTCATGTGGCGGAACAGCGCGTAATGCTGGAACACAAAGCCTACTTTACGATCGCGGGCGTGCAGGCGGCTCACGTCGGTGCCGTGAAAGCGGATGTGCCCACTGGTCTGATGCTCAAGCCCGGCGATAATACGCAGCAGCGTGGTTTTACCCGAGCCAGAAGGCCCCAGCAGCGCCACCATTTGTCCGGAAGGGATATCCAGCGAGATATCATTCAGCACCTGGGTGCGACCAAAAGACTTCTTAATATTGGCAATCTCAATGCTCATGATTTCCCTCCTGATGCTGACGTTTTTCCTGATTTTCTAAACGCCACTGCACCACACTCTTCAAAAACAGGGTCAAGATGGCCATCAGCGTCAGCAACGCTGCGGCAGTAAACGAGCCGATGGTGTTGTAGTCCTGCTGCAGCAATTCAATCTGTAGCGGCAGCGACAGGGTTTCACCGCGAATCGACCCGGAAACAACGGAAACGGCACCGAACTCACCGATCGCGCGGGCGTTGGTCAGCACCACGCCGTAAAGCAGCGCCCAGCGGATGTTCGGCAGCGTCACGCGGCGGAACATCTGCCAGCCTGACGCGCCCAGCAGCACCGCCGCTTCGTCTTCGTTGCTCCCCTGGCTTAACATCACCGGCACCAGCTCACGCACCACAAACGGACAGGTCACGAAGATGGTGACCAGCACCATGCCCGGCCAGGCGAACATGATCTGCAGGTTATGCTCGTCCAGCCAGCCGCCCAACGGACCGTTGGAGCCGTAAAAGAGCAGGTACACCAGACCCGCCACCACCGGCGATACGGCGAAAGGAATGTCCAGCAGGGTCAGCAGCAGCTGACGTCCTGGGAAGTTAAAGCGGGTCACCAGCCAGGCCAGCAGGGTCCCGAACACGAGGTTCACCGGCACGGTGATCAGCGCAATCAGCACGGTCAGCCAGATGGCATGCAGCATATCCGGGTTCGCCAGGTTTTCCAGCGCGGGCATCAGGCCCTTGCTGAACGCCTGAACGAAGATATAAACCGTCGGCACGACGAGAATGAGGGCGGAAACCAGCACGCCCGCCCCAATCAGAAACCATTTACCCCAGTTGATGCGGGGTGCATCGTATCGCTTCAATTGCGTAACTTCCGCCATCAGTGACCTACCACACGTCGACCAAAGCGACTTTGCAGAGTGTTAATCGAGTACAGCAGCAGCAGCGAGGCCGCCAGGATCACCGAGGCAATCGCGCTCGCCGCCGGATAATCAAACTCCTGCAAACGGATGAAAATCATCAGCGAGGTGACTTCAGTTTTCCAGGCGATGTTCCCGGCGATAAAAATCACCGCGCCGAACTCACCGAGGCTTCGGGTAAACGACAGCGCAACGCCCGCCATCAGCGCCGGAGAGAGTTCCGGCAGAACCACCTTGCGGAAGCTCTGCCAGCGCGTGGCACCCAGCGTTTCCGCCGCTTCTTCGTATTCCGGACCCAACTCTTCCAGCACCGGCTGCACGGTACGGACCACAAACGGGATGCTGGTAAAGGCCATCGCCACCGCGATACCGAGCCAGGTGTAGGTCACTTTGATATCAAATTTCGCCAGCCACTCGCCGTACAGCCCGTTCACAGAGAAGAGCGACGCGAGGGTTAAGCCCGCCACCGCCGTCGGCAGCGCAAACGGCAGATCCATCAGGGCGTCAAGCAGCGTGCGGCCCGGGAAGCGATAGCGGGTTAAGATCCACGCCATCAGCAGGCCAAACACGCCGTTAAAAATGGAGGCAACAAACGCCGACAGCAGCGTCACCTTGTAGGCCGCCACCACCTGCGGGTTGGTGACCACGTCCCAGTACTGCGCCCAGCTCATCTGAGCAAGCTGCATCACCAGCGCGCTGAGCGGCAACAGCAGGATCAGGCAGACGAACAGCAGGCTTGTCCCGAGGCTCAAGGTAAAGCCCGGCAGCACGCGTTTTGTCGAAACTGCAAACATTACTTATGCCCCGCCGCCAGCAGTTTGTCTAACTCACCGCCGCTGGCAAAATGCGTTTTCATCACATCAGGCCAGGAGCCGAAATGATCTTCGACGCGGAACAAATCGGTCTGCGGGAACTTATCTTTCAGCTTGTTCATTACGTCCGGGTTGTTCACGCGGTAGTAGTAATCGGTAATGATGGTCTGCGCCTGCGGGCTGTACAGGTAGTTGAGATAGGCTTTTGCCGCTTTCTCGGTACCGTTTGCCTGCACGTTTTTATCCACCCACGCCACCGGGAACTCGGCCAGGATGTTGGTTTTCGGGATAACGACCTCAAAGCCCTGCGCTTCGTACTGTTTGCGGATGTTATTCACTTCCGATTCAAAGCTGATCAGCACGTCGCCGAGACCACGCTCCGCGAAGGTCGTGGTCGCCCCGCGGCCGCCGGTATCAAACACTTCGACGTTTTTCAGGAACTGGGTCATGAACTGCTCGGTTTTGGCTTTATCATTACCGTCAGCCTTGTCGGCCGCGCCCCACGCGGCTAAATAGGTGTAGCGAGCGTTACCGGAGGTTTTTGGGTTCGGGAAAATCAGCTTCACGTCGGAACGCACCAGGTCGCTCCAGTCGTGGATATTCTTCGGGTTACCCTTACGCACCAGGAAGCCCATGGTAGAATAGAACGGCGAGCTGTTGTTCGGCAGTCGGCTCTGCCAGTCCGCCGGGATCAGCTTGCCTTTATCGTGCAGGATCTGCACGTCAGTCACCTGGTTGTAGGTCACCACATCCGCCTTCAGGCCCTGCAAAATCGCCAGCGCCTGCTTGGACGACCCGGCGTGGGACTGCTTGATGGTCAGCTTGTCGCCGTTATTGTCTTTCGCCCACTGCTGTTCGAACGGTGGATTAAGGGCGGCAAACAGCTCGCGGGAGACGTCATACGAACTGTTTAACAGTTCAGTCGCCTGCGCCTGTGCCACCAGCAGTAAACCTGCCAGCGCCAGAGTTCCTTTTTTCAGTACAGTAACGGCCATTGCGCACCCTTATAAATGTGATGACTATCTTATAGTCATAATATTTATAACGGGGATGAAAGGAGTAACGGTTTTATATACCGTTTGGTGATTTAGAAGCAGAAAAGGGAATAAGGGGTGCGGCCTGATGCCCTCACCCCGGCCCTCTCCAACAGGGAGAGGAAGAAAGGCCATTACAGCGCCAGCAGACGCTCAACGGACGGCGCAAAGTAATAGCCGCCGGTCACCGGTTTGGTGAAGCGCAGCATGGCGTCGCGCTTGCCGTCGGTATCACCAAACATGCTCAGCAGCTGCTGCTCAATGTTATACAGGCGCGCGCAGTAGGCGCAGAAGTAGAGGCCGTGCGTGCCGCTTGCGGTACCGTACGGCAGGCTCTGGCGAACAATCTTCAGCCCTTTGCCGTCTTCTTTGAGGTCAACGCGGGACAGGTGAGAGGTAACGGGACGATCGTCGCCGTCGATCTCTTCATTGGCTTCTTTAGTACGACCAATCATCATCTCCTGGTCGTGCACGCTCATGCGGTTAAGCTGCTTGAGGTTGTGCTCCCAGCGCTGCACGAACACGTAGCTGCCGCCCGCGTCCACGCCGTCTTTGATCACCGCCACGTCGCGACGCGTCTCTTCACCCGCCGGGTTTTCGGTGCCGTCGACGAAGCCGCTCAGATCGCGCTCTTCCACCCAGCGGAAGCCGTGAACCTCTTCCTGCACCTCAATGCTGTCGCCAAAAGCCGCTACTGCCGCCTGGGCAACGGAGAAATTCACGTCGTGACGCAGGGAGAGAATATGGATCAGCACGTCGTATTGGGTCGCCGGAGCCAGACCTTTGCCGTAAGGGATGAAGTCTTTCAGCTCTTCCGCCCCTTCGCCACCGCTCAGCTGACGCCAGACGTTATTGCCAAAGGCAACAACGGCGCCGAGGTGGGCTTCCGGGAATTTGGCCTGGAAGGTTGCCAGCCTATCAACAAACGCTTTACTGGCCGCACGCAGGGCATCCACGTCCCCTTTAACATTGGCTTCAATCCAAATCGCCGCGCGGCAATGTTCTGGCAAAATGCCACTCTGAACCTGAGACATCGCTCCTCCTGAAATAAAGATGCCACGTCAGCGTGGCATTGATGGCGGCTATTATACCCGGATTTCAGCGAGGCGGTTTGTTCAGGCGCAAATTACTGCTTCCAGAGTATTTTGCTCACTTTCCAGCTCTTGAGCGTGTCGTCAGACGGCATCAGTCCTTCCGGACCGCTCCAGGTTCCGGTGAAGACATAGCTGATGTGCTGGCTGCCTTCAGCCTTACATTCCACCGCGACCTTGTCGTCAGACGGCAGGCTGGTGCAGTTGCCAAAAGCCTGCTTATAAAGTTCGCTAAACGGCGTACCCACCTTCACACCGCTCGCCGTCGGAATATCTTCATCCATCACAGCGATACGGTTTACGGTGCCTTTGTCACCGTTGATCACCAGCGCAAGCTTGTCACCCTTCAGCGCTTCGTAATAGCGAACAATATTGCCATTCTCCGTTTTCATGCCGCTGCGCAGGCGGTAATCGCCGCTGAGCGCATCCTGAATAGCGTCCTGATCCAGCGCCGTCGCGGCGGTAATTTTGCCCACGCCCTGCTCGGTCACTTCCGTTGATGAGCCAAACCAGTTCCACGGATACGCGGCGGACCAGTTAATGGAGGAGAGCGTCGAACAGCCGGTCAAGGCCAGCGGGAGAGCGCATAAAAGTAAACGCAGCGATTTCATTGAAACGTCCTTTCTTGTTAAATCAACGCTTGTTGGAGTGCGGCATCGGCAAAAAGTGCCGGATTAATCATCCTCATGCGCAAAACAGGCGCGAAGACGCGGGTTGGTCAGCAGCCACAGCAGGGCCACAATATCGGCAACCACCAGCGCAACGCCGGTGCCCGTCAGCGGTTCACCGTACCACCAGAGTACCGGCTGCCAGAAGAGCAGCGCAACCTGGGCGAGGATCAGCAGCCAGCGAAGCGCTCGCCAAAAGCGTGGGATCGCCTGCCGTCGTCCGCTGCATAAAAAAGCGACCACCGCCGGTACGCCCGGCAGCAAGCCGAGCCAGAAGGCATCATGATCGGGATAAAAGAGATTCAGCAGCGTGTCGCCCTGCCCGCGCGACGCGGCGGCCATCACAAACAGCACCCAGGTCCGGGCCTGCAGCAGCAGAACGCACCAGAATAAAAAGGGCAGCCTGACGCGGCCCTGCGCGTCATAGTCTGCCGGATGGATTTCAGTACTCTTCATCTTCGATCAGACGCTTTCCTAAACTCAGCACGTCAGCGTGTTCATAGCCCAGACGCTCATACATGCCCAGCACCACGTCGTTATCTTCCCGCACCATGATCTGGATTTTTGGGCAGCCGCGGGCGATCAGCTTCTTCTCGAGCCGGTTCAGCAGCGCATTGGCAATGCCGCGGCCACGGTATTCCGGGTGGACGCCCAGATAATAGGCCGAGCCGCGGTGGCCGTCGTAACCGCCCATTACCGTCCCCACAACCTCACCGTTGACTTCCGCGACCAGGAACAGACTGACGTCGTGATTGACCTTACGTTCGATATCCATTTCCGGATCGTTCCACGGACGCAGCAGATCGCAGCGCTCCCAAAGGGTGATCACCTCTTCGAAATCTTCCTGGCGAAAAACGCGTATCTCCATGGTATTAACCGCCTTTTCGGGTTTAAAAACAGTGATTATGGCGCGAAGCACGCCTTTAGCCAATAACCGGGGAAAATCTCGCCAAAATTTGGCATAATGTCACTTTGTCACGTATTGAAATGAAAAGTAAAACAATTCTCAATATGGACTGTCGTAACGGGAAACACGATACGATATAACACCAGGACCCCTTTTTTTAGTATTCAGGCCGCATGAGCACATTCAAACCATTAAAAGCACTCACATCGCGTCGTCAGGTTCTCAAAGCGGGGCTGGCGGCCTTAACGTTAACGGGCATCGCAAAGCAGGCTCAGGCGAAAGACGAGAGCACGCTCAAAACCAGTAACGGACACAGCAAACCGAAAACCAAAAAGCCGGGCGCGAAGCGTCTGGTGATGCTCGACCCGGGCCACGGCGGTATTGATACCGGCGCCATCGGCAAAAACGGGTCGAAAGAAAAACACGTCGTGCTGGCGATTGCAAAAAATGTGCGCGCAATTTTACGCAGTAACGGCATTGACGCCCGTCTGACGCGCTCTGGCGATACCTTTATTCCGCTGTATGACCGCGTAGAAATCGCCCACCAGCACGGTGCGGATCTGTTTATGTCGATCCACGCCGACGGCTTTACCAACCCTTCTGCGGCCGGTGCCTCGGTATTTGCGCTTTCCAACCGTGGCGCCAGTAGCGCCATGGCAAAATACCTCTCCGACCGCGAAAACCGGGCGGATGAAGTCGCCGGGAAGAAAGCCACTGACAAAGACCACCTGCTACAGCAGGTGCTTTTCGACCTCGTGCAGACGGATACGATCAAAAACAGCCTGACGCTCGGCTCGCATATTCTGAAGAAGATTAAGCCGGTGCATCGTCTGCACAGCAAAGGCACCGAGCAGGCGGCGTTCGTGGTCCTGAAATCACCGTCCATCCCGTCCGTGCTGGTGGAAACCTCCTTCATTACCAACCCGGAAGAAGAGCGACTCCTCGGCACCACGGCGTTTCGTCAGAAGATCGCCAACGCCATCGCCTCCGGCATTATCAGCTACTTCAACTGGTTCGATAACCAGAAAGCGCACTCCAGGAAACGTTGATGAAACCCGATGCTCAACTGGTAAAAACCTTCCTGCTGCAGCTGCAGGATGAGATCTGCCAGAAACTGGCCGCCGCAGACGGCGGTGAATTTCAGGAAGATAGCTGGCAGCGCGAGGCCGGGGGCGGCGGGCGCAGCCGCGTGCTGCGAAACGGCGGCATCTTCGAACAGGCGGGCGTGAATTTTTCCCACGTACACGGCGACGCCATGCCCGCGTCTGCGACGGCGCATCGTCCTGAGCTGGCGGGCCGCAGCTTCGAGGCGATGGGCGTCTCGCTGGTGGTGCATCCGCACAACCCGTTTGTGCCCACCAGCCACGCCAACGTGCGCTTTTTCATTGCGGAAAAACCGGGCGCCGACCCGGTCTGGTGGTTCGGCGGCGGTTTCGACTTAACGCCCTACTACGGCTTCGAAGAAGATGCCGTGCACTGGCACACCACCGCGCGGGATCTTTGCCTGCCGTTTGGCGAAGACGTCTACCCGAAATTTAAAAAGTGGTGCGACGACTACTTTTACCTGAAGCACCGCGACGAGCAGCGCGGCATCGGCGGGCTGTTCTTTGACGATCTCAACGCGCCTGATTTTGATACCGCGTTCAGCTTTATGCGCGCGGTAGGCGAAGGGTATACCGATGCGTATCTGCCCATCGTCGAACGCCGTAAAAACACCGACTACGGCGTGCGCGAGCGTGAGTTCCAGCTTTACCGCCGCGGGCGCTACGTGGAGTTCAACCTGGTATGGGATCGCGGGACGCTGTTCGGCCTGCAGACCGGCGGGCGCACGGAGTCGATTCTGATGTCGATGCCGCCGCTGGTGCGCTGGGAGTACTGTTACGAACCAAAAGAAGGCAGCCCGGAGGCTGCCTTGCGTGAGTTTATTCAGGTTCGGGATTGGGTGTAACCCTCACCTCACCCCGGCCCTCTCCCAAAGGGAGAGGGTTAGGGTGAGGGTAAAAATTACAGCGGCTGCGTCTGCGCCTCAACCACCGCCAGCGCCACCATGTTCACGATACGACGCACGGAGGCAATCGGCGTTAACACATGCACCGGTTTCGCCACGCCCATCAGTACCGGTCCTACGGTCACCCCTTCAGAGCTGGAGACGCGCAGCAGGTTATAGCTGATACGCGCCGCTTCCACGTTCGGCATAATCAGTATATTCGCCGATCCCTTCAGCGGGCTGTCCGGCATACGTTCGTTACGGATGCTCTCCACCAGCGCGGCATCGCCGTGCATTTCCCCGTCAATCATCAGCTCCGGCGCACGCTCGCGCACCAGCTCCAGCGTCTGACGCATTTTGCAGGCCGCCGCGGATTTGGACGAACCAAAGTTAGAGTGCGACAGCAGCGCCACTTTCGGCTCAATACCAAAGCGACGCACGGTCTCGGCGGCCATCACGGTGATCTCCGCCAGCTCGTCCGGGGTCGGATCGTCGTTAACGTAGGTATCCGCAATAAAGGTGTTGCCGCTCGGCAGCAGCAGCGCGTTCATCGCCCCGGCGGTATGGACGCCGTCGCGATAGCCGAAGATCTCCTGCACAACGCTAAAGTGCTCGTGGTAATCGCCGATGGTGCCGCAGATCAGCGCGTCCGCCTCGCCGCGATGAACCATGATCGCGCCGATCACCGTCGTGTTGCTGATGACGGCCTTCTGCGCCTGCTCCTGGGTGATCCCCCGGCGCTTCATGATCGCGTAGTATTCGCTCCAGTACTCTTTGAAGCGCGGATCGGATTCGTTGTTCACGATCTCGAAGTCGACGCCCGGCTTAATCTGCAGGCCCAGCTTCTGGATACGCATTTCAATCACGCTCGGACGACCAATCAGGATCGGTTTCGCCAGGCCTAAGGTGATCAGCTCCTGGGTGGCGTGCAGCACGCGCGCCTCTTCCCCTTCCGCCAGCACCACGCGCTTCGCGTCGGCGCGCGCCTGGGAGAAGATTGGCTTCATGAAGAGGTTCGTTTTATAGACGAACTCGGTGAGCTTATCGACGTACGCGTCGAAATCATGAATCGGACGCGTCGCCACGCCGGAGTCCATCGCCGCTTTGGCAACGGCTGGCGCAATTTTAACAATCAGACGCGGGTCGAACGGTTTGGGAATGATGTAGTCCGGGCCAAAGCTCAGATCCTGATCGCCGTACGCAGACGCAACCACTTCGCTCTGCTCGGCGTGCGCCAGCTCCGCGATGGCGTGAACGGCGGCAAGCTTCATCTCTTCGTTGATCGCCGTTGCGCCGACGTCCAGCGCGCCGCGGAAGATGAACGGGAAGCAGAGCACGTTGTTGACCTGGTTCGGGTAGTCCGAACGGCCGGTACAGATAATGGCGTCTTCACGCACCGCTTTCGCCAGCGGCGGCAGGATTTCCGGCTCAGGGTTCGCCAGGGCCAGGATCATTGGCGCACGCGCCATCTTCTTCACCATCTCCTGGGTCAGCACCTTCGGACCCGAGCAGCCGAGGAAGATATCCGCGCCGTCAATCACGTCGTCCAGGGTGCGTTTACCGTCGTCGTCGACCGCGTACGCCGCTTTGGTTTCCGCCATGTTCGGCTCGCGGTCTTTATAGATAACGCCTTTGGAGTCGCAGACCACAATGTTGTGTTTCTGCATACCCAGCGCCACCAGCAGGTTCATACAGGCGATGGCCGCGGCGCCTGCGCCAGAGACCACCATGCGCACGTCGGAGAGATTTTTCTCTACCACGCGCAGGCCGTTGAGAATCGCGGCGGTGCTGATAATCGCGGTGCCGTGCTGGTCATCGTGGAACACGGGAATGTTCATACGCTCGCGCAGCTTCTGCTCGATATAGAAACATTCCGGCGCTTTGATGTCTTCCAGGTTGATCCCGCCGAAGGTCGGCTCCAGCGCGGCCACCACGTTGATGAATTTGTCAGGATCGAGTTCATCCACCTCGATATCGAACACGTCGATACCGGCGAATTTCTTGAACAGTACCCCCTTCCCTTCCATCACCGGCTTACCGGCCAGCGCGCCGATGTTGCCCAGCCCCAGCACCGCCGTGCCGTTAGAGATCACGGCGACAAGATTGCCGCGCGCGGTATATTTGTAGGCCGCCAGCGGGTCTTTTTCGATTTCCAGACACGGTGCAGCCACGCCCGGCGAATAGGCCAGCGCCAGATCGCGCTGGGTTGCCAGCGGCTTGGTTGGGGAGACCTGGATTTTCCCCGGGACAGGAAACTCGTGAAAATCGAGGGCACTCTGTTTCAACTGCTCATCCATCTTATTTTTCCTTTCACGTATCGGTCAAAAGGGTGACGTAAGCGATCCTGATGCACACCCTGGTGTGCCGCCTAGTATCGCCTCAGGCTGCCTCCTAAACTTTGAAGGCAGCCAAACTCTCACCATCACATATTAAAAATTGTTATCAATTTATAACAGCCATGTTACCCGTCTCAAAAGCAATGCCTCCCCCGTCTGCTATGCTTTTTTGTTAAGTCCATCATGATTTTTCCAGAAGTGTGAACTAACGCACTCATCTAACTCTTTTATTTCCAAGGAGTAATTATTTATGAACCAGCTAGACGGCATCAAAAAATTCACCACCGTGGTTGCAGACAGCGGCGATATCGAGTCGATTCGCCACTATCAGCCGGAGGATGCGACCACCAACCCTTCGCTGCTGCTCAAAGCGGCCGGGCTTGCCCATTTTAGTCATCTGATTGATGACGCCATTGCCTATGGTAAACAGCGCGGGAAAACGCAGGAGCAGCAGGTTGCCGAAGCCAGCGACAAGCTGGCGGTTAATTTTGGTACGGAAATTCTTAAAAGCATCCCGGGCCGCGTCTCGACCGAAGTCGACGCCCGCCTCTCGTTCGATAAAGAAAAGAGCATTAATAAGGCGCGTCGCCTGGTGGAACTGTACGAGGAGCAGGGGATCGATAAATCACGCATTCTGATTAAGCTGGCCTCCACCTGGGAAGGCATCCGCGCGGCAGAGGTGCTGGAGAAAGAAGGCATCCACTGCAACCTGACGCTGCTGTTCTCGTTTGCCCAGGCGCGCGCCTGCGCTGAAGCGGGCGTGTTCCTCGTCTCGCCGTTCGTCGGGCGCATCTACGACTGGTATCAGGCGAAACAGCCGATGGATCCGTACGTGGTGGATGAGGATCCGGGCGTGAAATCGGTCCGTAATATCTACGACTACTACAAACAGCACCGCTACGAAACCATCGTGATGGGGGCCAGCTTCCGCCGTACCGAGCAGATCCTCGCCCTGGCAGGCTGCGACCGTCTGACCATATCCCCTAACCTGCTCCAGGAGCTACAGGACAAAGAAGAAACGGTGATCCGCAAGCTGGTGCCGACCTCCACCGTTCTGCCAAAACCGAAAGCCATGACCGAAGCGGAGTTCCGCTGGGAGCACAATCAGGACGCCATGGCCGTGGAAAAACTGGCGGACGGCATCCGCCAGTTCGCCGTCGACCAGCGCAAACTTGAAGATCTTCTCGCCGCCAAACTTTAACATTGCCACGGAGTGAACTATGTCCCGTAAAGAGCTAGCCAATGCCATTCGCGCCCTCAGCATGGATGCCGTGCAAAAAGCCAATTCCGGCCACCCCGGCGCGCCGATGGGCATGGCAGATATTGCCGAAGTGCTGTGGAACGACTTTCTGAAGCACAACCCCAATGACCCTACCTGGTACGATCGCGACCGCTTTATTCTCTCCAACGGTCACGCCTCAATGCTGCTCTACAGCCTGCTGCACCTTTCCGGCTACGATCTGCCGCTTGAAGAGCTGAAAAACTTCCGCCAGCTGCACTCCAAAACGCCGGGGCACCCCGAGATTGGCTATACGCCGGGCGTGGAAACCACCACCGGGCCACTCGGTCAGGGGCTGGCCAATGCGGTTGGGCTGGCAATTGCCGAACGCACGCTGGCGGCGCAGTTTAACCAGCCGGACCACGAAATTGTCGACCACTATACCTACGTGTTTATGGGTGACGGCTGCCTGATGGAGGGGATTTCCCACGAGGTCTGTTCCCTGGCGGGCACGCTGGGGCTCGGCAAGCTGATTGGCTTCTACGATCACAACGGCATCTCCATCGACGGGGAGACCGAAGGCTGGTTTACCGACGACACGGCAAAACGCTTTGAAGCCTACCACTGGCACGTGGTGCACGAGATCGACGGCCACGATCCTGAGGCGGTGAAAAAAGCGATTCAGGAAGCGCAGAGCGTGAAGGATAAACCGTCCCTGATTATCTGCCGCACGGTCATCGGCTTCGGCTCGCCGAACAAGGCGGGCAAAGAGGAGGCGCACGGCGCGGCGCTGGGCGAGGAGGAAGTCGCGCTGACCCGGCAAAAGCTGGGGTGGAAACATCCACCGTTTGAGATCCCGAAAGATATCTACAGAGCCTGGGATGCTCGTGAGGCGGGTGAAAAGGCCCAGCAGGCCTGGAAAGAGAAGTTTGCCGCCTACAAAAAAGCGCACCCGGATCTGGCCGCCGAGTTTTCCCGCCGCATGAGCGGCGGCCTGCCGGAGGACTGGGACGATAAAACTCAGGCGCTGATTGAAAACCTGCAGTCCAATCCGGCAAAAATCGCCACCCGAAAGGCGTCGCAAAATACCTTGAACGCAATCGGCCCTATTCTGCCCGAACTGCTCGGCGGCTCGGCGGACCTGGCGCCAAGCAACCTGACGATCTGGTCTGGCTCGAAATCGCTGAAAGAGGACATTGCCGGGAACTATATCCACTACGGCGTGCGCGAGTTCGGGATGACCGCGATCGCCAACGGCATCGCTCACCATGGCGGCTTCGTGCCCTACACCGCCACCTTCCTGATGTTCGTCGAGTATGCCCGTAACGCGGCGCGCATGGCGGCGCTGATGAAGGCGCGGCAGATTATGGTCTACACCCATGACTCCATCGGGCTGGGGGAAGACGGGCCTACTCACCAGGCGGTTGAACAGCTGGCAAGCCTGCGCCTGACGCCGAACTTCAGCACCTGGCGTCCGTGCGATCAGGTCGAAGCGGCGGTGGGCTGGAAGCTGGCGGTAGAACGCCACAATGGCCCAACGGCACTGATTCTGTCACGCCAGAACCTGGCGCAGATTGAGCGAACCCCGGAGCAGGTGAAGAACATCGCCCGCGGCGGCTACATCCTGAAGGACAGCGGCGGCAAGCCGGACGTGATCCTGATTGCGACCGGGTCCGAGGTGGAAATCACGGTGAAAGCGGCGGAGAAACTGACTGCCGAAGGTCACGCGGTGCGCGTGGTGTCCCTGCCCTCAACGGATATTTTTGATGCCCAGGACGAGGCGTACCGTGAATCGGTCCTGCCGTCCAGCGTCGCGGCGCGCGTGGCGGTGGAAGCCGGTATTGCCGACTACTGGTACAAATATGTCGGGCTCAAAGGGGCGATTGTCGGCATGCGGGGTTACGGTGAATCCGCCCCTGCCGATAAGCTGTTCCCGTACTTCGGCTTTACCGTTGAGAACGTGGTGGAGAAGGCGCTGAGCGTGATCTTGTGCGGTCTGCGTAGCCGCCACCCGGCATAAAACTAGCGCGTGATCCATAGCGTGGGCCAGGCATCTGGCCCGTTCCAGTTGTCGCAGCTGGGCTCCTCGGCGTACCGCACCAGGCGGAAACGCTGGCCGTCAAAACGCCAGCGCGTCTGGATCCCGCAATCGCCCAAACCGCGCCCCAGCGCGAGCGTTGTCAGCTCGCGCGTCTTTTCATCGAAGCTGGCGTTCATCAACTCCATTTCGCTCCCGTCGCCTGACGGCGTAAACGGCAGACGCAGCCTGACGCTGCGTGCGGTGAACGGTTTTTTACGCGATACCAGCCACGCCAGATCGACCGTGTTATAGGCCCCCGCCTCGCAGCTGACGATCAGCAGCGCTTTGTCATCGGTTAACGCGGTAACGCGCACTTCCCGGCGGTTAGGATCCAGCGAGCACTGGCTGGCGTTCATCCGCCCGGTGCCATAGTCCAGCAGGTCGTTCAGTTCGGCGTGGGAGAGCGGCGTCGGGGTCGGGTTGACGACCGCCACCTTTTTAAGGGCAGGAGCAGGCGGAACGCTTAACGGCGGATCGTCACCTTTCTTGATCCACGCGGTTTCGCTGCCGACGCGCTTTTGCTGCGCATCAATGAACAGCAGCGCGGCTTTCAGACCACTCAGTGAAATAACCTGCTTACCGTCGCGCAGGGTCAGGGCCTTCCCTTCCTGGATGTTTTTCAGAAAGGCGGTGATGGTGGCCGCATCGTCCGTTTTCAGATGCCAGGGCGTGAGCTGCCAGCGCTGTTTGTCCAGCTTCAGGGGAACGTTATCCAGCAGCAGCCGGGGGGCAATCTCTGGCTCTTTGACCGAGGGCGCATCAAGACCGCCGAGATCGATACGCAGCGTGGCGTCCGTTTTCGCCCCGGCGCTACGGGTGAGCGTCATGACCAGACCACGGTGTTCACCGGTATTGCGTGCGAGGCAAAAATTCTGGTTATTGCAGGTTACCTGCCAGTCGGAGAAGGCTTGCTGGGCAGGTGCAGCCCGCACCTGCGGCGCGAGGAGCACACAAAACAGGTAAAACAAAAAGACGCTGTAGCGCATGAATGACACAATCCCGGAACGAAAACGCTTAACTGGGCAGTATCTTCGTGTTCCCGCCGGGGTTGCTCAATCGGATTTATCAGATATACCCGAAAAACAGGCTATATCCGTTCGAAAGTGGTGTTCATCAGCCCGGTTGTCTGTAAATACTGCAGTAATATCACCGCTTTACCATCCCTGATTTCGCCTGAACGCATCATCTCCAGCGCCCGGGCAAAAGGAAGCTCCAGCACTTCGATATCTTCATCCTCCACGCCACCGCCGCGGTGAGTGCGCTGCGCGTCGCTGTATTCCGCGATGAAGAAATGCACAATTTCCGTTACGCCGCCCGGCGACATAAACAGCTCGAAGACCTTTTTGACCTCGCCCACTTCGAAGCCGGTTTCTTCCACGGCCTCTTTGCGGATACAAACTTCCGGCTCATCATCATCGAGCAGGCCCGCGCAGGTTTCAATCAGACGTCCGTCAGGGTTGCCATTAACCCATGTCGCCACCCTGAACTGACGGATCAGCACCACGCTCTGCTTTTCACGGTTATAGAGCAGAATGGTTGCCCCGTTGCCGCGGTCGTAGACCTCGCGTTTGTGGCGGATCACCTCACCGTTGTTACGCGTAAGGTCATAGGTGATGTTACGCAGGACAAAGTAGTTTTCAGAGAGAATTTTGTCTTTGATAACGTCAATTTTCAGGGTCATACGGGCTCCACAACACAATGAGTCGTCCTATAGTACGCCGTGAATCCCGCTTTGTCGCCCGCCGGTTTAATGATGTTTTGGCGCGTTAACTCCAAGCCAGTCGAGTATCCCCTGCGCCGCATGACGTCCTTCCGCGATTGCGGTCACCACAAGATCCGCACCGCGAACCGCATCGCCCCCGGCGAAGATCTGTGGGTTAGTCGTCTGATAACGGTAGCGGCTCTCGACCGAAGCAACGATCCGCCCCCGGTCATCCGTTTCGACACCCTGCGCCTGCAGCCACGGCATCGCATGCGGGTTAAAACCAAACGCCATGATGACCGCATCTGCCGCCATCACGAACTCGCTGCCCGCTACCGGAACGGGCCGACGCCGTCCCTGCGCGTCCGGTTCACCGAGCTCGGTACGTAGCATCCGGATACCGTTGACCTTACCGTTCGGATCCAGCGTCAGCTCAACCGGCTGAACGTTAAATTCAAACGCCGCGCCCTCTTCTCGGGCGTTCTTCACCTCTTTCTTCGAGCCCGGCATGTTGGCCTCATCCCGACGATAGGCGCAGGTTACCTTCGCCGCGCCGTGGCGTAACGCGGTGCGGACGCAGTCCATCGCGGTATCGCCGCCGCCAAGCACCACCACGTTTAAACCATGGGTGTCGATGAACGGTTCGCTGGCCGTCGCCTCCAGCCCCATAACGTGTCGCGTGTTGCCCACCAGGAAAGGCAGCGCGTCATAGACCCCAGGCGCGTCCTCGTGCGGGATACCCGCCTTCATCGAGCGGTAGGTTCCCACGCCAATAAACAGGGCGTCGTAATCCTGCTTTAACTGCGACATCGACACGTCCTGGCCCACCTCGCAGTTCAGCTCGAAGCGGATCCCCATCGCGGTAAATATCTCTCTGCGCCGCGCGAGCAGCGATTTGTCCAGCTTGAATGCCGGGATGCCAAAGGTCAGCAATCCGCCAATTTCCGGATGCCGGTCATAGACCGTCACACTCGCGCCGCTGCGCGCCAGCACGTCGGCACACGCCAGCCCGGCGGGCCCGGCCCCGACGATCGCAACACGTTTACCTGTCGGCGTGACGGCGGACATATCCGGCCGCCAGCCCATCGCCAGCGCCCGATCGGAGATATAGCGCTCGATGTTACCGATGGTCACGGATCCCGCCTCTTCACGTATTGTGCAGGCACCCTCGCATAATCGGTCCTGCGGACAGACGCGGCCGGTAATTTCAGGTAAACAGTTGGTCTGATGTGAAAGCTCGACCGCGCCGGCGATATCCCCCGCGTTGAGGCGCTCGATCCACTGCGGGATGTGGTTATGCAGTGGGCAGGTCCATTCGCAAATGCTGTGCTCGCCGCATTTCAGGCAGCGCGACGCCTCGCGGGCGGCCTGCTCGGCCCGAAACGGCAGGTAAATTTCGTTAAAATGGCCCACGCGCTCTGCGGCAGCAAGTTTATCGGGCTCGCCGCGCGGCGCCGCCGTCTGCATCTGCTGCAGTTTGGTGCGAGAAGCGTCTTCTCTGACGGCCTCCGCATGCCAGGGCTGCGCTTCCAGGCAGGCCGTGCGCTGGCGGCGCGATTTCACCAGAGTATCGAGGACAGCAGGCGTCGCCAGTGAGAGGACATCTGCCGGGCAGTTTTCGATACAGGCCGGGCCGTGTGGCCGCGTCAGACAGAGATCGCATTTATTCGCCGATGCCTTCACGCCGCCGCTGTCGAGCGGGGTGACGATAATCTCCATCGTGCCAAACGGGCAGGCCACCGCGCAGGCCTTACAGCCGATGCATTTTTGTTGATTCACCTGTACGCTGTCATCGCATTTGCTGATGGCACCATTCGGACAGCTTTGCGCGCAGGGCGCATTTTCACAGTGATGACAGGTGACGGGGCTACTCTTCTCGCCGGATCTCAGGACCGTAATGCGGGGGTGAAAATTGCGCTCGCTCAGGACATGCTGCTCATCGTTGTGCGCCATCACGCAGGCCACTTCGCAGGCGCGACACCCGATGCACTGCTGGCTGTTAGCCATAATAAAACGATTCATAACCACACCTGTTTTTGGTTCAATAACCTTATTCTTTGTATGAATATGGTATTTACGCATCACGGCGCGATCGGGCAATGTTCAAATGCCCGGAATGCCGAATTATTTACAGTGAACCTGTAGCAGATCAATTTTATTCAGAGAGCCGTTCTGTGACCGTCAAACGACCCGTTTCCGGAAGCCTTGCCTGGGCTTTCTTTTCGATAATTGCCTTATCCGTGCTGACCAGCACCGTCGCGCTGCTGACTCTTGCCAGCAGCCAGCGTGACGCCGAAGCTATTAATATCGCGGGTTCGCTGCGCATGCAGAGCTATCGTCTGGGCTACGAGATGCAGCGCAACAGCCCTTCCCTTGCTGCGCATCGCGACAGCTGGCAACAGACGCTGAACGCGCCTGCCCTGCAGAAGCTGAACCGCTGGTACGTCCCGGACGATGTAAAAGCGCGATACCAGCAGCTGCACGTGGCGTGGCTGGAAATGGATGCGCGCATCGCCCGCGGCGACAGCGCGTGGTATCAAACCCACATTGAGGATTTTGTTGGCCGCATTGATGCCTTTGTGCTCGCCCTTCAGCACTACACCGAACATAAAATTCAGACGGTGACCCTGCTCTCGCTGGCGGGCGCTCTCGGGATCCTGCTGCTGACGCTGTTTACCCTGCGACGCATTCGTCGCCAGGTGGTGTTGCCGCTTAACAATCTGGTGGCGGCCAGCGAACGGGTTGAGCGCGGGGAATTTGCAACCCCGGCGCCGGATACCGCCCTGCCGAACGAGCTGGGCCAACTCTCCCGCGCCTTCAACCACATGGCCGCCGAGCTGGCTACGCTCTACCGTTCGCTCGAAGCCTCGGTCGCGGAAAAGACGCGGCATTTGCATGAAGCCCACCAGCAGCTCGACATGCTGTTCAAATGCTCTCAGGCGCTGAATATCGGCCAGATAGACAGCCACTGCTTCCGGCATATCCTGCAGATTGTCCATGACTATACGCAGATGAATTATCTCGAACTGCGCACCAGCGACGACTGGCGGCTGTCTGAAGGGACGGAGTCACATGGCATTCCTCTGCAGCACCTGCCGGTACTGATGCAGGACACCCTTTACGGCGAGCTGCGCTGGCAAAGCGAGACGGACAGCGTTCCCCTTCCGCTGATGAGAAGCGTGGCGACCATGCTCGGGCGCGGGCTGTACTTTAACCAGGCGCAAAAACATTACCAGCAGCTGCTGCTGATGGAAGAGCGCGCCACCATTGCCCGCGAGCTGCACGATTCGCTGGCGCAGGTCCTGTCGTATCTGCGCATTCAGCTTGCGCTGCTCAGACGCGCCGTGCCCGAGGAAAATATCCCGGCGCAGACCATCATCACCGACTTCTCCCGCGAGCTGAACAATGCCTGGCAGCAGCTGCGCGAGCTGCTCACCACCTTCCGCCTGACGCTGAACCACGCGAACTTAACCGCAGCGCTGCAGGAGTCTCTCGACATCCTTCAGAGCCAGACGCAGGCGAAGCTGCATCTCGACTGCCGCCTCTCCTCGCTGGCGCTGGACGCGCAAAAGCAGGTACATTTGCTGCAGATCGTGCGTGAGGCCGTGCTGAACGCCATTAAGCACGCGCAGGCCAGCGAGATCACCGTCAGCTGCGTGACCGCACCGGACGGTACGCACAGCGTCAGTATTCATGACAACGGCATCGGGATTGGCGAAGCCAGCGAGCCGCCGGGACACTACGGCCTGAACATTATGCGCGAACGCGCGCAGCGGCTCGGCGGGATGCTGCACTTCTCGCAGCCGCAAAACGGCGGCACGCTTGTCAGCGTGACGTTCCCGGCGCACGCGCCGTTAACGGGTAAATAACGGTAAAGGAGGACGCGCAGGAAAAAGCGCATGATAATTTACATTATCTCCTTTATTTCTCCACGTTTGGCCTGGGCCTTACCGCTAAAGTTATGCGGGCAATAAACAATAATGACGTGCAGCAAAACGAGGTCACTCTTTCATGGCGAATTTTTTCATCGATCGCCCCATTTTTGCCTGGGTGCTTGCCATCCTGTTGTGTCTGACAGGTGTCCTGGCGATTACTTCACTGCCTGTTGAGCAATACCCCGATCTGGCACCGCCTAACGTGCGCGTAACGGCAAACTACCCCGGCGCTTCAGCACAAACGCTGGAAAACACCGTGACGCAGGTTATCGAGCAGAACATGACGGGTCTGGATAACCTGATGTACATGTCCTCGCAAAGTAGCGCCACGGGCCAGGCGACGGTGACCCTGAGCTTTAAGGCGGGCACGGACCCGGACGAAGCGGTGCAGCAGGTGCAAAACCAGCTGCAGTCGGCCATGCGCAAGCTGCCCCAGGCGGTGCAGAATCAGGGCGTGACCGTGCGTAAAACCGGTGATACCAACATTTTGACCATCGCGTTTGTCTCGACAGATGGCTCGATGGATAAACAGGACATCGCGGACTACGTCGCCAGTAATATTCAGGATCCCATCAGCCGTATCAACGGCGTGGGGGATATCGACGCCTACGGCTCACAGTACTCAATGCGCATCTGGCTCGATCCTAACAAGCTGAACAGCGTCCAGATGACGGCAACCGACGTGACGAATGCCATCAAGGCCCAGAACGCCCAGATTGCGGTGGGGCAACTGGGGGGAACGCCGTCCGTCGATAAACAGGCCCTGAACGCCACCATTAATTCGCAATCCCTGCTGCAGACACCAGACCAGTTCCGCAACATCACCCTGCGCGTGAATCAGGATGGGTCGGAGGTGCGTCTGGGCGATGTCGCTACGGTGGAAATGGGGGCGGAAAAATACGACTACCTGAGCCGCTTTAACGGCAATCAGGCCTCCGGTCTGGGAATTAAACTGGCATCCGGCGCAAACGAAATGGCCACGGCGAAACTGGTGCTGGACCGCCTGGACGAACTTTCACAGTATTTCCCGCACGGGCTGGAGTACAAAGTCGCCTATGAGACCACCTCCTTCGTTAAAGCGTCGATTGAGGACGTGGTGAAGACCCTGCTGGAAGCCATCGCGCTGGTATTCCTGGTGATGTACCTGTTCCTGCAAAATTTCCGCGCGACGCTGATCCCAACCATTGCCGTCCCGGTAGTGCTGCTGGGCACCTTTGCGGTGCTTTACGCGTTCGGGTACAGCATTAACACCCTGACGATGTTTGCGATGGTGCTGGCAATCGGCCTTCTGGTGGATGATGCCATCGTGGTGGTCGAAAACGTCGAGCGAATCATGAGCGAAGAAGGACTCTCTCCGCGCCAGGCGACGCGCAAATCCATGGGGCAAATTCAGGGGGCGTTAGTCGGTATTGCAATGGTGCTGTCGGCCGTCTTTATCCCGATGGCCTTTTTTGGCGGCACAACCGGGGCGATTTACCGTCAGTTCTCAATAACCATCGTCTCGGCGATGGTGCTCTCCGTGCTGGTGGCGCTGATCCTCACCCCTGCGCTGTGCGCCACCATTCTAAAACCGCTGCACAAAGGGGAGCAGCACGGGCAAAAAGGCCTCTTCGGCTGGTTTAACCGGATGTTCAACCGCAATGCCGCGCGATATGAATCTGCCGTCGGTGGCGTGCTCCATCGCAGCCTGCGCTGGATGATGATTTACGTTGTGCTGCTGGGCGGCATGGTCTGGCTGTTTATGCATCTCCCCACCTCGTTCCTGCCGATGGAAGACCGGGGCATGTTCACCACCTCGGTGCAGCTCCCGAGCGGCGCAACGCAGCAGCAGACGCTGAAAGTGGTCCAGAAAGTGGAGCAGTACTTCTTCACCAAAGAGAAAGATAACGTTGTGTCGGTCTTCTCCACCGTGGGCTCTGGCCCGGGCGGAAACGGGCAGAACGTCGCCCGCATGTTCGTCCGTCTGAAGGACTGGGACGAGCGCGATACCAAAACCGGAACGTCATTCGCCATCATTGAACGTGCGACCAAAGCCTTTGCGCATATTAAAGAGGCGCGCGTCTTCGCCAGCAGCCCGCCGGCGATAAGCGGTCTGGGCAGTTCTGCCGGGTTTGATATGGAGCTGCAGGATCACGCCGGTGCGGGCCACACGGCGCTAATGGCGGCACGCGATAAGCTGTTAGCGCTGGCGGGCAACGATCCTGACCTGACCCGCGTTCGCCACAACGGTCTTGACGACAGCCCGCAGCTGCAGGTAGATATCGATCAGCGTAAGGCGCAGGCGCTGGGCATCTCGATCAACGATATCAACGACACCCTGCAAACGGCTTGGGGCTCAAGCTATGTGAATGACTTTATGGATCGCGGCCGCGTGAAAAAAGTGTATGTCCAGTCCGCCGCGCCGTTCCGCATGTTGCCGGATGATATTAACCGCTGGTTTGTCAGGAATAACGCTGGCGGCATGGTGCCGTTTTCGGCGTTTGCCACCTCGCACTGGGAGAGCGGTTCGCCGCGTCTGGAGCGCTATAACGGCTACTCTGCGGTTGAAATCGTCGGGGAAGCCGCGCCGGGCGTCAGTACTGGTACCGCTATGGATACCATGGAAAAACTGGTTCAACAGCTGCCCGCCGGTTTTGGGCTGGAGTGGACGGCCATGTCCTACCAGGAGCGTCTCTCCGGCGCGCAGGCTCCCGCACTTTACGCACTTTCTCTGCTGGTGGTCTTCCTCTGCCTTGCCGCACTGTATGAAAGCTGGTCGGTCCCGTTCTCCGTCATGCTGGTCGTGCCGCTTGGGGTTATCGGTGCGCTGCTGGCGACCTGGATGCGCGGCCTCGAGAACGACGTTTATTTCCAGGTGGGTCTGCTCACCGTAATTGGGCTATCGGCGAAAAACGCCATTCTGATCGTTGAATTTGCCAACGAGATGAATGCCAAAGGCCACGAGCTGATGGCCGCCACGCTGCACGCCTGCCGTCAGCGCTTACGCCCGATCCTGATGACGTCGCTGGCGTTTGTCTTTGGCGTACTGCCGATGGCGACCAGTACGGGCGCAGGCTCCAGCAGCCAGCATGCCGTCGGAACGGGGGTGATGGGCGGCATGATTTCGGCCACCGTTCTGGCCATTTACTTCGTGCCGCTGTTCTTTGTGCTGGTGCGTCGCCGCTTCCCGTTAAAGGAACGCGCTGAGTAAGTGATTGAAATAAAAAAAGGCGGCTTTATCGGCCGCCTTTTTATTGTGTGATTAATTCACACTATGGTTATTTTACTTATTTTAGTGCTCTTGCAATTCTTACTGAATGTCATTTACGAAGCATGCCTTCGATAAAATCTTTCCAGTTCCCCAGTTCACGTTCAATCATAACAACCTCTCTTATTATTATGCGCATTCTACAAAAACGGACCATCATTGTGAAGACTATTTAACCAATTGCTGTGATTGTACCCCACGTCCTGCGGGGATTTATGATAAATATGAACGGAGAGGCCTCAATTTTTTGTGACGGCTAGCAATATTTTGAAATAACCCTCCGAACGGGTGAATTTTATTTTACCCGCTGAGTTTATTCGAAATTTAAACTTTATGGACATCTATGCTTAAAGGGTGAAAGAATATTCAGCGTACAGATGTGAGTTGAATTAAGAAGAAGTGTAAATCCAGACGATCCTGAATGTGTTATATTACACTTAAGGATATATCTTCGAATTTACTGAACATTTAATCATCATTAGGTCAAAAGGATTCACCATGGTTGTGATGTACGGCATTAAAAATTGCGACACCATCAAAAAAGCCCGCCGCTGGCTGGAAACAAACGGCGTAGAGTATCGCTTCCACGATTACCGTGCCGACGGGCTTGATGCAGAATTTCTGCATAGCGCGATCGGCGAACTGGGGTGGGAAGCACTGCTGAACACGCGCGGTACCACCTGGCGCAAGCTGGACGAATCTCTGCGCGCCAGCATTAACGACGCCGACAGCGCGGCAAAACTGATGCTCGAGATGCCGGCAATTATCAAACGCCCATTGCTCTGCGCGCCAGGGCAGCCTATGCTGCTGGGTTTCAGTGAAACCCTTTATTCCGACTTTTTTCGTTGAGGTGTAGTTTATGTCATGCCCGGTCATTGAGCTGACTCAGCAGCTTATTCGCCGTCCTTCCCTTAGCCCGGACGACGCAGGTTGTCAGGCACTTATGATTGAGCGCCTGCGTGCCATCGGTTTTACCGTTGAACGCATGGATTTTGGCGATACCCAGAACTTCTGGGCGTGGCGCGGCCAGGGTGAAACGCTGGCCTTTGCCGGGCATACTGACGTCGTTCCCGCCGGTGACGCGGATCGCTGGATCAACCCGCCGTTTGAACCGACCATCCGCGACGGCATGCTGTTTGGTCGCGGCGCGGCAGACATGAAAGGCTCGCTGGCGGCGATGGTCGTGGCGGCAGAACGCTTTGTGGCTCAGCATCCAAACCACAAAAACCGTCTGGCGTTTTTAATCACCTCCGACGAAGAAGCCAGCGCCCATAACGGTACCGTGAAGGTCGTTGAAGCGCTAATGGCGCGTAACGAGCGTCTCGACTACTGTCTGGTTGGTGAGCCGTCCAGTACCGAAGTGGTGGGCGATGTCGTCAAAAACGGGCGCCGCGGCTCGCTGACCTGTAACCTGACCATTCACGGCGTTCAGGGGCACGTGGCTTATCCGCATCTGGCCGATAACCCGGTTCATCGCGCTGCGCCGATGCTGAGCGAACTGGTGGGCATCGAGTGGGATAAAGGCAACGAATTCTTCCCGCCGACCAGCATGCAGATCGCGAACGTCAAGGCCGGAACCGGCAGCAATAACGTGATCCCGGGCGATTACTTCGTCCAGTTTAACTTCCGCTTCAGCACTGAGCTGACCGATGAGATGATCAAGGCGCGCGTTATCGCCCTGCTGGAAAAATATCACCTGCGCTACACCGTGGAGTGGTGGCTTTCCGGCCAGCCGTTCCTGACGCAGCGCGGCAAACTGGTGGATGCGGTGGTGAACGCCATCGAGCACTATAATGAAATTAAGCCACAGCTGCTGACAACGGGTGGCACCTCAGACGGACGCTTTATCGCCCGCATGGGCGCCCAGGTTGTCGAACTGGGTCCAGTGAACGCAACCATTCATAAAATAAATGAGTGTGTCAATGCGGCAGATTTGCAACTGCTGGCCCGTATGTATCAACGTATTATGGAGCAACTCGTCGCCTGACGAACGCTCAGAGAGGAATAGCGAATGGATTGGCTTTCAAAGTACTGGTGGATTCTGGTGTTGGTTTTTCTGGTCGGCGTACTGCTGAACGTGATTAAAGATCTTAAGCGCGTTGACCATAAAAAATTTCTCGCCAACAAACCGGATCTTCCCCCGCACCGTGATTTTAACGACAAGTGGGACGATGACGACGACTGGCCGAAGAAGGACCAGAAGAAGTAATCGTTAAGTTTCCCCTCTCCTCGGGAGAGGGGGAAACCTCACATAAACTCTACAATATCATCGTTATCCGGCTTACCGCCGCTGAGCGCTTCATCAAAGTAGTGCTTCGGTACGGTATAGCGCAAACGATCGAGCGCAAACTGCATGCTACGGTCGTCAATCGCGTGGCCCAGCTCGTCAACGATATCCAGCGTCACGTCCCCACCTTCGCGAATCAGCGCTTCCTGAGCGGCAACCGCATGCGAGAGCTCAATCACCCGGTCTTCGCCACCGTGGATCAGGTGGATCGTGGTCTGCGTGGTCGCGCTTGTCGGTAACGTCGCAAAACGGCCGTTAAACGCAATGACGCGTGACGCCAGACCCGGCTGCGCTTTTACGCTTTCCAGCGACATGATTGACCCCTGCGAGAAGCCAATCAGCGCGGTCGCGTCAGCACCCACGCCGCTCTGCTGCTGCCAGTAGCGGACGATGTCGATAAAGGTAGGCATGATGGCGTCGATGCGAGCCTGACGATTCTCTTCCGTCACGCCCTGAACAGAGAACCACTGGCGTCCGTTCGGACCGCATGGCTCTACGCCGCCGATGCTGACAATCAATGCCTCCGGAAAAACGGGCGCAAACCAGCTGCCAATCTGACCCATATTGACGGCATTATCGCCAACGCCATGAAACAGAAGCAGTAACTGTTTAGCCGGTTTGTCAGGGCTTTGAACAACAAAATGGTCGTGTTTCATGGTGGTCTCCTTAATAGATGACCTGGATTCTACGCCTCCCGACGTGAATGACCATGCCACTTTACTGAAGAAGTCATTGAAAAAATTGCCATTGCAAAATATCTTCTTTCAGCTGCTGGCAGCGAGGATAGTCAAGACTTTCAATCGCTTGCGCGGTTTCATTCCGCAACGTTGCCAGCAACGCTTTTCGCCCGACGTCTTCCACTTTCCCTTCCATTTTCCCACGCAGGGCCGGAAGCGGCATGTCCACGGTTAACAACAGCCGCGTCAGTGCGGCAACCGAGGTTGAAAAAGCCCGATGCGCAAAAGCAAACCCCGCCAGCTCCAGCCAGTCGTCATTATTAAGGGTAGCTTCCCAGCCGTCTTCCACGGGGATCTTTTCACCGTTCCAGGCCGATAATACCCGCGCATCGCGCTTCAGACGCTGCTGCGCATGCTCGCACAGCTGACGCCCGGCCTCGCTCTGCGGCCGCAACGCCATCGCGGTGTAGCAGCCGCTGCTGGCTTCACGATGGCTTCCCATCCGCACCAGCACAAACCCACATTGCTGCCAGAAATGCCACAGCTCGTCGGTATAACCAAAACTCACCGACAGATAGTCTTCCCCGCTGGCGCTGCGAACAAGCGCCTGGCCAATCCCTTCCCGCTGACGGTGAGGATGTACGGCAATGCGGGTGACCCGTCGTCCTCTGAGCGTCGCCGCCAGCGGAGAGCCGCCGTGCGCCGCCAGAGACTGCGCCACAAGGTTACCGCGCGGACGCCGGTATCCTGCCCACACGGCGCGGCTAAGCTCAGGGGAGAGCCCGCCCTCCTCCACCAGCCAGAGCGCCCCGGCGATATCAGGGTCCGTTTCTGCAACGGCAAACTGCTGCCCGGGCGCGTCCATCATGCGGCGTAAATCGAGCGGCGAGGTGCGATAATGCGCCGCGCAGAGGAGCTCGTATACGCTCGCTGCAAGCGCCGGGCGGCGTTCCCAGGCCTCCGGGGTCAGGGAGGTTAAACGCACCTCTCCCTCCGGGCGGCGGTCGATCAGAGTATCGTCAAACAGCAGCGCGCTGGCGACAACCCGCTCAAGCGGGCAGCCCGCCGCCCAGCGTACCGGTGTAGATAAGCTGTAGCGCTGCAGCCCGGTAAACCGACCGCAGAATTTAAGCAGGAATCCCCGGCCCGTCCCTTCATAGCCCTGCACCGTGGTGGTCAACAACACGCGAGGGAAACGGACAGCCAGCTTTTCCAGCAGAGGTCCGGGGATAGCAGCGGCTTCATCAACAATCAGCCAGTCAGCCCGGCGTGAAGAGGCAAGCAGCGCGTCCGGGGCCATAAAATGAAAACGCTCTCCGGCGAAGCGGGCGATGATATCCGTCGCCCCTTTCGACGGCGCGGTAACCACGGCGCTGCCCGCAATGCGGTTCAGCAACATGCCTGCCAGGGCTGATTTTCCGCGCCCGCGCGCGGCGGTAACGGCCACGATGCCCTCCGCCATCCCCTGCAGCACATCCAGGATCTCAGCCTGCTCGCGCTGCGGTGCGCCGCTGGCAGGCTGCCAGTCTGGCGCGTCGGGTAAAGGCGGAAGGGAAAACGCGCGGCCCTGAAGCCAGACAATCGCGTCGGGATCGGCGGCAATCGTCCGGCAGAAATGGTGTACAAAATGCGGCGTGGCTATCGCTTCGGCGCTGTCGCTCCAGCGCAACGAATCGCTGTCTGGCAACTCGGCCCACGCGTCGAGCGGCGGAACCCGCAGCACCAGAAGGCTTCCGGCGCTCAGCGTTCCGCTCAGGGCGGCAAACGCGGCGACATCAAACCCGGCGCTGGCGTCAAAAACGGCATGCCGGAACTCGCGTCCCAGCAGGCCGCTGATGGCTTTTGAAGGATGTTCGTCAAGCCTTACCCAGTCTCCGGGCAAGGCTTCACGCAGGGCCAGCGCCTGGGTTAACGTCCACTGTGCCTCACCGCTGAGCACCACCAGCCGACGATGGCCGATGCGCTCAAGCTCGCTTATCAGCTGTTCAAACTGCAGCATTACATCGCTTTGCCGAAGGTATTACACTGCGCCGGATCGCCGCTATCGAAGCCGCGTTTGAACCAGCTATAGCGCTGCTGTGAAGTACCGTGAGTGAAGCTGTCCGGCACGACGCGCCCTTGGCTCTGCTGCTGAAGACGGTCGTCACCGATAGCCTGAGCGGCATTTAACGCCTCCTCAAGATCGCCGGATTCCAGCACGCCCTGCTGCTGCATGCTGTGGCCCCAGACGCCCGCGAAGCAGTCTGCCTGCAGTTCCATTTTAACGGAAAGGCGGTTCACTTCCGCCTGAGACGCATTTTGCTGGAGCTGGCGCACTTTTGGCTCAATCCCCAGCAGCTTTTGCACGTGATGGCCGACTTCATGCGCGATCACGTAGCCCTGGGCAAAATCACCGTCAGCGCCAAGCTTGCGTTTCATGTCATCGTAAAAAGAGAGATCGATATAGACGGTGCCGTCTGCCGGGCAGTAGAACGGCCCCATCACAGATTGCCCGGTACCGCATCCGGTGCGGGTTGCCCCCCGGTACATCACCAGCTTCGGCTGCTGGTAGGTACGCCCCATCTTCTCAAACAGCTGACTCCAGGTGTCTTCTGTTGTGGCGAGAATAACGGAGGTAAATTTGGCCGCTTCATCTTCATTCGGGCTGATGGAGCGCTGAGAATGCTGCTGTTGCAGCGGCTGACCGGTCATTAAACCGGTGAGATCGACGCCGTAATACCCCGCAACCAGCACGACAATCAGCAGGATTATCCCGCCCTTGCCGCTGGGTAACCGGAAGCCGGGTCCTCCCATTGAAGGACCGCCGCCACCATCACTGCGTCTGTCTTCTACATTGTCACTTTCACGACGCCCTTGCCAGCGCATAACCACCTCGAACTATTCCATTTATAATAGCTATGATCGTAGGCGGTTAACGGCAAGATTACCATAGGAAACAAGGGTAAGACGCCAAAGGATGGGAACATCCTTTGGCAAGTGAGGAAGTTAGTCGAGCTTAACGCCTAAACGGTGAGCAACCGCTTCGTACGCTTCAATCAGGCCACCCAGGCTCTGACGGAAACGGTCTTTGTCCATTTTATCCAGGGTTTCTTTATCCCACAGGCGGCTACCGTCCGGTGAGAACTCATCGCCCAGCACCACTTCGCCTTTGAACAGACCAAACTCCAGCTTGAAGTCGACGAGGATCAGACCCGCGTCATCAAACAGTTTTTTCAACACGTCGTTGGCTTTGTAGGTCAGCTCTTTCATGCGCGCCAGGTTCTCCTGGTTCACCCAGCCGAAGGTTTCGCAGTAGGATTCGTTGACCATCGGGTCGTGCATGGCATCGTTTTTCAGGAACAAGTCGAACAGCGGTGGATTCAGTTCGATACCTTCTTCAATGCCTAGACGCTTCACCAGGGAGCCCGCCGCACGGTTACGAATAACGCACTCAACCGGAACCATATCCAGTTTTTTCACCAGACATTCCGTATCGGACAGCAACGCTTCCATCTGGGTCGGGATGCCCGCTTCGGCCAGTTTGGTCATAATGAAGTGGTTGAACTTGTTGTTCACCATGCCTTTACGATCGAACTGCTCAATGCGTGCACCATCCCCTGCTGACGTATCATTGCGGAACTCGAGCACCAACAGATCCGGGTTTTCCGTGCTGTATACGGTCTTCGCTTTGCCACGATACAACTCAGCTTGCTTCTGCATCTTCATTACTCCTGGTGTGATGATTTGTGTTCAAAACTGGGGATATTATGCCACGCACACGTTTGCGTAGCACTAAAATAAAAAGGGCTGGATTCACCAGCCCTCGTATTTATTTGCTGAATGCTGCCTGGAAGACAGCGACCAGCGCATCGTTCTGCGACTGGGTCAGCGTGTGACCTTTTGGATCGATAAACTGCAGACTGCTGCGGTTATCAAGGTCGCCTACCTGAATCTTGTAGTCACCGGAGGCAAGCTGAGGATCTTTCGCGCCCAGTTCCTGCCATGCGCTGTCGGAGAGCGGCTTATACGTTGCCGTCATGCTGCCGGTTGAACGCGTGCTGTCGGTCACTTTCATGCCCACTTTTTCCAGCGTCGCTGGCAGACGCTGCCAGGTCTGGTTAAACGGTGCACGCACCACCAGCATTGGCAGGCCGGTATCATCCGCACCGCTTTGTACATCGAAGGTCGCGCCGTTGCGGCTCTGCGCGGCGTTGGCAGCATCGGTAGCGGTCTTATCCAGACCCGCGGCAATCACGTTCAGCATTTCGGTGCTGTAACGCTGCAGGGACGCGGCTTCCGCAACCGGTTTACCCGCCTGTTCCAGGTTCAACAGCTTAACGTTAACCGCCTGCTGGTAACCCTGTGGTTTAACGGAGACTTGATAGCGACCGCGGTACTGCTGGTCTTCATCCAGACGGTTCCATTCTATCCAGTCGGTGGTTAACGTCTGGCTGGCGTCATCGCGTTTATCGATGGTGTAATTCTTCGACTGAATGACGCTGACAACCTGCGGCCACAGCGAGCTACCGCGCGCGCTCTCAACCATCAGAGACGCCGTATCACCGGTGAACTGGGTACGCGCCCCGCTCACCAGCGCCAGAGGCTGTGCTGGCGGACGAATATCAAGCGCTTTACCGACCAGGCCGCTGCCGTTGGTCACGGGAATATTATAATCGCCGTTCTGAATCGGCAGGATCATACCAGCCGGTGCGTGAAGTTCAGCAAGCGGGGTCGCATCCAGATAGGATTCATCACCGCTCACCTGGCGCTTGTAGCGCGAATCTGAACTACAGGCAGCGAGCAGCATAACAAGCGAAACACTCGCAACCTTCGCCAGGCGCGACTTCTGTACTGAATAAGCCATCAAATCTCCCTAAACTCTACAGCAAACCGGCATGCTTCAGCGCCGCCCTGACGATGTCACGACCGTGGTCGGTAATCGGTGTCATTGGCAGACGCAGCGTGTCGGATGCTACAAGTCCCAACTCCTTACATGCCCATTTCACTGGGATAGGATTGGGTTCGACAAATAATTTATTGTGCAGCGGCATCAGACGCTGATTAATGACACGCGCTTCATCAAAGTGACCGGCTGCGGCCAGTTTGCACATTTCTGCCATATCGCGCGCCGCAACGTTTGCTGTTACGGAGATCACGCCATGACCACCGAGCTGCATAAAGTCCAGCGCGGTCGCATCATCACCACTCAACAGGATAAAGTCGTCTGAAACCAGCTCTTTGATCTGATGAACGCGGCTTAAGTTCCCTGTCGCCTCTTTAATACCGATAATATTTTTTACTTCCGAGAGACGACCAACGGTTTCCGGCAGCATATCGCAACCGGTACGGGACGGCACATTATACAGAATTTGTGGCAAGTCAGTATGTTCAGCGATGGCTTTGAAGTGCTGGAACAAACCTTCCTGAGTAGGACGGTTGTAATAAGGGGTCACCGTCAGACAGCCAACGATGCCGCTGTCGTTAAAACGCCTGGTCAGGCTGATAGCTTCTGCGGTTGCATTAGCCCCTGTCCCCGCGATGACCGGAATACGTCCGTCAGCCAGTTCCAGGGTCAGCATCACCACATCGCCGTGCTCGTCGTGGCTCAGCGTTGCGGATTCACCGGTAGTCCCTACCGAAACGATCGCCGAGGTTCCGTTGGCGACATGGTAATCAATGAGCTTCTTCATGCTTGACCGGCAGACATTACCTTTTTCATCCATCGGTGTAACAAGCGCGACAATACTTCCCGTGAACATGAGCCATCCTCTGTGCGAACAAGAGCCTCAATGTTACGTTTGGAACTGTAATAAAAGCAAGCGACCTGAGGCTCTCAGGCGGTTGTATGCATGTTTTTTTTATGCTTTCCTTAGGAAGACTTAACCATGCAAAGGAAGAACAGGTTTGACAACCTCATCACAACATTACCTGGTTATCACTGCGCTGGGTGCCGACAGGCCGGGTATCGTGAACACCATCACCCGTCACGTAAGCAGCTGCGGCTGTAATATCGAAGACAGCCGTCTGGCGATGCTTGGCGAAGAGTTCACATTTATTATGTTGCTTTCCGGGACATGGAACGCCATTACGTTGATTGAATCGACCCTGCCGCTGAAAGGGGCCGAACTGGATTTGCTGATTGTCATGAAGCGCACCACTGCGCGTCCGCGTCCGGCACTGCCTTCTACCGTCTGGGTACAGGTTGAAGTGCCTGATTCTCCGCATCTGATTGAGCGTTTCACGGCGCTTTTTGACAGCCATCAGATGAATATTGCCGAACTGGTTTCCCGTACGCAGACAAGCGATGACCATGGTCTTCCGGTGCTGTTTATTCAAATTACCGCGCACAGCCCTGCCTCACAGGATGCGTCAAATATCGAGCAAGCGTTCAAAGCCCTCTGTACAGAATTAAACGCGCAGGGCAGTATAAGCGTCGTCAATTATTCGCAGCACGAACAG
Organism: Enterobacter sp. 61D5; assembly: GCF_034107965.1. Taxonomy (NCBI): domain Bacteria; kingdom Pseudomonadati; phylum Pseudomonadota; class Gammaproteobacteria; order Enterobacterales; family Enterobacteriaceae; genus Enterobacter; species Enterobacter sp. 61D5. The sequence continues at coordinate 126,326 of NZ_JAWNFK010000004.1, read as the reverse complement.
GATGGAGTTGAGTAATGAACCCACTGAAAGCCGGTGACATCGCACCGAAATTTAGCTTACCGGATCAAGACGGCGAGCAAGTAAATTTGACCGACTTCCAGGGACAGCGTGTTCTGGTCTATTTCTACCCGAAAGCCATGACCCCCGGCTGCACCGTACAGGCCTGCGGCTTACGCGACAACATGGACGAGTTGAAAAAAGTCGGCGTGGAAGTGCTGGGTATCAGCACGGATAAACCAGAAAAGCTGTCACGATTTGCTGAAAAAGAGCTGCTGAACTTCACGCTGCTTTCTGATGAAGACCATCAGGTATGCGAGCAGTTCGGCGTCTGGGGCGAGAAGACGTTTATGGGTAAAACCTACGACGGTATTCACCGCATCAGCTTCCTGATTGACGCTGACGGTAAAGTTGAACATGTGTTTGACGACTTCAAAACCAGCAACCACCACGACGTGGTGTTGAACTGGCTGAAAGAGAACGCCTGATAAACAGCAAAACGGCAACCCAGGTTGCCGTTTTTAGTGTTTTCCCCCTCTCCCCGTGGGGGTGTACGGTCCGGGGTGAGGGCATCAGGACGAACAAAAACTACTTCTCTGCCACCGCCGGCACATCCGGCCACGCGTGGACCACGGCTTTAATCAGCGTCGCCAGTGGAATCGCAAAGAATACGCCCCAGAATCCCCACAGCCCGCCGAAAATGACCACGGATAAGATAATCACCAGCGGATGCAGGTTCACCGCTTCGGAAAACAGCACCGGCACCAGCAGGTTACCGTCCAGCCCCTGAATAATCAGGTACACCGCAAAGCAGCTCCAGAACTCTGTCCCCAGCCCAAACTGGAACAACGCGACCCCAACAACCGGAATGGTCACCACAAACGCGCCGATGTACGGAATCAGGACCGACAGCCCCACCAGCACCGCCAGCAGCAGCGAGTAGTTCAGGCCGAAAATCAGGAAGCCAATCCAGGTGGCTACCCCCACGACAATCATCTCCAGCACCTTGCCGCGAATGTAGTTGGTGATCTGCTGGTTCATCTCTTCCCAGACCTGCCCAGCCAGCCCGCGGTTGCGCGGCAGAATACGTCGCACGGCGTTGAGCATCTGATCTTTATCTTTCACCAGGAAGAAAACCATTAGCGGCACGAGGACAAGGTAAACCGCCAGCGTCAGCAGTCCAACCAGCGAGGCCAGAGAGTACTTCACCACCGAATCGCCCATCGTCATGATGCGGGCGCGCATATTTTCGGCCATCGCGTCGATAATCCCGGCATCCATCAGGGCCGGGTAACGGCGCGGCAGCGTGGCGGCGAAATCAGACAGCTTGTTCAGCATACCGGGCATGTCGCGGATCAGGTTAATTCCCTGCTGCCAGGCAACCGGCATCACCACAAAGGCCATCAACAGCAGGATGCCGACAAACAGCACCAGTACGATGCTGGTCGCCCAGCGCCGGGAACAGCCGATGTGCTCCAGGCGCACCGTTGGCCACTCCAGCAGGTACGCCAGCACAATCGCCACCAGCAGGGGTGCGAGCAGGCCGCTGAAGAAGAACAGAATACCGAACCCGGCAACCAGAATAACCAACAAAGCAATGGCTTCCGGGTCGCTGAACCGACGCCGGTACCACTGCATTAACATTTCGAGCATACAACCCTTCCCTGAATCGAATGGCGGGAGTGAGACGGTGAATTGTATCTAACTGTCACAAAAAAGACTTTCGCTTTTTGTATCCCGATCGCAATCCGCAAAAGCCTGATGAATGGGATTTTCTTCATGCTGCAACACGGCTACACTCGCAGAGCAGCAGAGATGAACGTTATGCCGGTTCATCGGTCAAATTAGCACATCCAACATACAGGACAGTGGTTATGTTCAGGCAATTGAGAAAAACACTGGTTGCAACACTGATTGCCGCGGTGACGGTCGGTCAGGTGTTGCCCGCTTTTGCTGACTCGTCCGATTCATTGCCGGACATGGGCACCACAGCAGGAAGCACGCTCTCTATTGGGCAAGAGATGCAAATGGGGGATTACTATGTTCGCCAGCTGCGCGGCAGCGCCCCGCTGATTAACGACCCTTTGCTGGTACAGTACATTAACGGGCTGGGGATGCGTCTGGTTTCGCACGCCGACTCGGTAAAAACGCCCTTCCACTTCTATTTAATCAATAATGACGAAATCAACGCCTTCGCCTTCTTTGGCGGTAACGTGGTGCTGCATTCGGCGTTATTCCGTTACTCTGACAACGAAAGCCAGCTGGCATCGGTAATGGCGCACGAAATTTCGCACGTCACCCAGCGCCACCTGGCGCGCGCCATGGAAGACCAGAAACGTAACGCCCCCCTCACCTGGGTGGGCGCGCTGGGCTCTATTCTGCTGGCAATGGCCAGCCCGCAGGCCGGGATGGCGGCCCTGACCGGTACGCTGGCGGGAACGCGTCAGGGAATGATCAGCTTTACCCAGCAAAATGAACAGGAAGCGGACCGCATCGGGATTCAGGTGCTGCAGCGTTCGGGCTTTGACCCGCAGGCCATGCCGAGCTTCCTGGAAAAACTGCTCGATCAGGCGCGTTACTCTTCCCGTCCGCCGGAAATTCTGTTGACCCACCCGCTGCCGGAAAGCCGACTGTCGGACGCGCGCAACCGTGCCAACCAGATGCGTCCGGTCGTGGTTCAGTCTTCGCAGGATTTCTACATGGCGAAAGTGAGAACGCTTGGGATGTACAATTCCGGGCGTAACCAGCTCACCAGCGACCTGCTGGATACCCTGGCGAAAGGCAACGTGCGTGAGAAAAACGCCGCGCAGTATGGTCAGGCGCTCCAGGCGATGGAAGCCAGCAAATACGACGAGGCGCGCAAAGCGCTGCAACCGCTTCTGGCTGCCGACCCGAACAACCCGTGGTACCTCGATCTGTCGACGGATATCGATCTGGGCCAGAAGAAAACGGCCGATGCGATTAACCGTCTGAAGGGGGCGAAAGACGTCCGTACCAACCCGGTGCTGCAGCTTAACCTGGCGAACGCTTACTTACAGGGCGGTCAGCCTGGCGAAGCGGCGACCATTCTGAACCGCTATACCTTTAACAATAAAGACGATCAAAACGGCTGGGATTTGCTCGCTCAGGCGCAAGCCCAGCTCGGCAACCGCGATCAGGAGCTGGCGGCGCGTGCCGAAGGTTTTGCCCTGGTGGGCCGCCTCGATCAGGCAATTTCCGCGCTCAGCAGCGCCAGCTCGCAGGTCAAGCTCGGCAGCCTCCAGCAGGCCCGTTACGACGCGCGTATCGATCAGCTGCGCGGCCTGCAGCAGCGCTTTAAGCCGTACGAGAAGATGTAATAAAGGAGAATTCACGTCATGACAGACGCCGTAAAAATTTATCACAACCCTCGCTGCTCCAAGAGCCGCGATACCCTGAGCCTGCTGAAGTCTAACGGCGTTGAGCCGGAAGTGGTGCTGTACCTCGACACCCCACCTGACGCGCAAACCCTCCGCCAGCTGCTGCACATGCTGGGAATGGGCAGTGCAAGAGAGCTGATGCGCCAGAAAGAAGATCTGTATAAGTCGCTTAACCTGGATGACAGCCGCCTCACCGAGGCTGAGCTGATCCAGGCGATGGTTGAAAATCCAAAGCTGATTGAGCGCCCGATTGTGGTGGCGAACGGCCAGGCGCGCATTGGACGCCCGCCGGAAGACGTGCTCGAGATCCTCTAGTTCTTATGCCGCAGCGCTTCCAGAAAGGCCTGCGGCGTACTCTCTCCCAGCTTTTTCTGCGCTTTTCCGCGGTTGTAAAATTCACACAGCTGGATCAACAGCTCGCCTGCCGGTTCACTGCTCAGACGTGGGATGATTTCACATAGCGGCAGAGCAACCTGAACGGCACGGTACTGCTGCGGATGCGCTGTCACGGTGGTATTACGCTCCCCAAGCTTCACCTCGAAACCAAAAGTCTCAACAGATTGAATATCAGCCGGACAGGCTGCCAGCGCGTCGTTCGCCCAGTGGGTCAGCAGCTGCGGAGAAATGCCCGCGTACAGCCGGGCATAGCACCAGCCGCTCACGGGTTCACGCGCCCACAGCAGATGCTGTTCTCCGCCATCGTCCATATGCAGCGACAGAGGCTGATGATGTAACAGGAGTTTTTGCGGCACGATACCTGCCTTCAGCGCCTTTTTTCCCTGCAACGTCGCGCCCTTCTGCTTTATCGAAGCCGGTTTGAGATAGCGGTTCAGGGTCGCGCGGGACACGGCGATCCCGAGTCCGCTATTGACCATCTGCAGCAGTTCGTCCAGCGGGGCGCCGGTGATATCACGCAGGGCATTGACCAGCGCAACCTGTTCCTGTCTCAATGCTTTGTGTATCACTTTTGGCGTCGTGTGGTTATCCGAAACCTGCTCGCGGTTGCGCCAGCGCCTGACGGTAGTGACCGAAATGCCCAGCTCGGTAGCCAGCTCTCTGTCGCTTTTATCTGACTGCTGAAGATAGCGACGGATGCGCGGCGTCGTGGTGGCATTAGCATGCAGTTTAATTTCCATCGCAGGATCCTCAGAACCAATCTTATGAGATTTATACTACACCAGCGATTGCTTTGTGACCGATTTCACCTTTCGCTCGCCGCGCTTCACTGATAATCCCCAGACATAACACAAACAACACCCCTCAATCTTGTACGGAGTTCACAATGAACAATGTTCTGGGATTTCTTGAAGCAAAACTGATGCCGCTGGCGGCCAAAACGGCCCAGCAGCGTCATCTCGGGGCCATTCGCGGCGCCTACGTATCCTTCATGCCGTTTATCATCGTCGGCTCTATTCTGCTGGTGATCTCGTCGTTCCCGAATCAAGCCTATCAGCAGTTTATGTCTCAGGCCTTTGGTGAGAGCTGGAGCGCCATAATAGAAATCCCGTTCAACGCGGTGTTCTCCACCATGTCGCTGTTCATCAGCTTCCTGGTGGCCTTCCGCCTGGCGGAACACTACGGTGAAGACCGCATCTCCTGCGGCATCCTGGCGCTGGTCGCCTTTCTCATCCTGACGCCCTTTATCAAAGTGGCGGAAAACGGCGGTATTACCGTCATTCCGGTGGAGTGGATTGGCAGCAAAGGGCTGTTCGTGGCGATGATCGGTTCCCTGCTGTGGACGGAGCTGTTCTGCTGGCTCAAGCGCAAAAAGCTGGTGATCAAAATGCCGGACGGCGTGCCTCCGGCGGTGCAGGAGTCGTTCGCAGCGCTGATCCCGGCCCTGCTGGTGATGATTCTGGTGCTGGGTATCCGCATCGTGTTTGAAAACACCCACTACAACACCATCCACCAGTTTATTTACGAAGTGGTTGCCACGCCGGTGCGCCACTACGGTACCTCTTACTTTGGCGCGCTGATGACGGTGTTCAGCATCACCATTCTGTGGTCAGTGGGCATTAACTCCGGCTCGATGATCAACGGCATCATTCGCCCACTGTGGATGGAGAACCAGACCGACAACATCGCCGCGATTCAGGCAGGCACGACGCCGCCGCACATTATTACTGAACAGTTTTTTGACATGATCTGGATGGGCGGCGCGGGGGCCACGCTGTCGCTGGTGATTGCGATGCTGATTTTCGCCCGCAGCAAAAACATGCGTGAAGTGGCGCGCCTCGGCGCCGGGGCATCGGTGTTTAACATCAACGAACCGATCCTGTTTGGCCTGCCGGTGATCATGAACCCGATCATGCTCATCCCGTTCAACCTGGTGCCGCTGGTGCTGGTCACCGTGCAGTATGCGGCGATGAAGATTGGCGCGGTTGCCGTCACCACCGGGGTGTTTATTCCCTGGACGCTGCCGCCGGTCATCAGCGGTTTTATCGTTACCGGACACCTGAGCGGCAGCGTCATGCAGCTTATCAACCTGCTGATTGGCGCCATGCTGTATCTGCCTTTTATGCGTATCGTGGACAAACAGTACCGCGCGGCGGAAATGGCCACCGTTACGCAAACCGACACCACCCTTGCAAAACAGGAGTAAAGCATGTGGGGAATTATCGCGACCTGGAGAATGGCGCTTGAAGGCGTTACGGAGTCTGCGTCTGCGCTGGCTGCGGGTAAACCGGTCTCTGCGGCAGTGGTGGATGCCGTCGCCGCCGTCGAAGACTTTCCGTTTTATAAATCCGTCGGCTACGGCGGGCTGCCCACCGAAAATGGCGAGGTGGAGCTGGACGCCGCCTACATGGACGGCGATACGCTGGCGTTTGGCGCCGTGGGCAACCTGGTGGATATCGCCAACCCGGTGCGCGTGGCGCATGCGTTAAGCCGTCAGCGCTACAACAGCCTGCTTGTCGGCCAGGGCGCGCGGGAATGGGCGCTGAGCCAGGGCTTCGCCGACAAAACCATGCTCACCGAGCGCGCCATGCAGCACTACCGCAAACGCTGCCGCGAGACGCTGGATAAGGGCTTAAGCCCTTACGACGGGCATGACACCGTCGGCATTATCGGCCTCGATAAACAAGGGTCAATGAGCGTCGCCACCTCCACCAGCGGCCTGTTCATGAAAAAACGTGGTCGACTCGGCGATTCGCCCATTATTGGTTCCGGATTTTACTGCGACAGTGAAACCGGCGCCGCCACCGCCACGGGCGTCGGTGAAGATCTGATGAAAGGCTGCACCAGCTACGAAATCGTCCGCCGCATGGCGCAGGGTATGACGCCGCAGCAGGCGGCGGATTCGGTGGTGTTCGAACTGGAGGACAAGCTGATGTCGCGCTTTGGCCGCGCGGGCGATCTTTCCGTGGTGTGCATGAACAACAGGGGCGAATTCGGGGCAGCCACCAACATCAAAACCTTCTCGTTTGTGGTGGCGACGGCTCGCCAGCCCCTCACCGTTTTTCGTACCGAACGCCTGCGGGAGAAAACGCATTATTACGCCGTAGACGATGAGTGGATGCAGGCCTATGCCGCGCGGATCCGCGCGCCGATTGAGGAGTCATGATGATTACGTATCAGTTTATCACCGCGCTTTCTGACGCGGCTCCGCAAAGCCATTTGATTGCGTCCGCCTCCTGTACGCATTTGCCCGAAACGGCGCTTGTCGCGGAAATGCGCGAGTCTGCCAGCATCGCTGACACCCGCTTTGGCTGCGCCCCGTTTGCCCGGATCACCCTGCTGCCGGATGCCCTCTGGCAGGATAGCCTGACCGAAGGATTACTGACGGCGCTGCGCCCGCTGATGGCCTCGCCCGTCAGTCCAGAGCTGATACTGGACGTTACCGATATCGACGATGTGGTGCTGGCGCAGATACTGCGCTTTCTCTTTAATCAGGCGCACAGGCTGAGCGACCTGAAGCTGAAGAAAACGGATGAATCGGCGGTGCGACTTGCGAACATCACCGCCCTCTGCCTGCCGGAACAGCAGGCAAAACTGGAGGGTGTTTTCCGCCAGCAGCAGGCCATCGCCCACGGCATGGTCGCGGCGCGACGTCTGGCGGATATCCCGTCCGACCGATGCACGCCGCAGTTTGTGGTGGAAGAGGCGCAAAGGCTCTGTGCCGCCTTCCCCGCCCTGCGCTGCGAAGTACTGAACGAAAAGGCTATTGCTGAGCAGGGTCTGGGGCTGCTGCAGGCCGTTGGCAAAGGGGCGACCTGTCCACCGCGCCTGCTGGCTATTCATTATGACGGCGTCAACGACGGCCCGGTGCGCTGCTATGTAGGTAAAGGCATTACCTTCGATACCGGCGGCCTGTGGCTGAAGGACGGCGCGGGCATGTACACCATGAAATACGACATGTGCGGTGCGGCTAACGTGCTGGGCATGATGCTGACCGTCGCAGAGCTGGCGCTGCCCGTGCGCATCATGGGCGTGCTGGCGCTGGCGGAAAATGCCATCGGCCCGGACGCCATGCAGCCCGGCACGGTGGCGACGGCCTGCAACGGCACCACGGTTGAAATCAACAACACCGATGCCGAAGGCCGGCTGGTGCTGGCGGACGCCATCGCCTGGGCCAGCCAGCGCCATCCGCAGGCGCGCTATATTATTGATATGGCGACCTTAACCGGCGCGGTCGTGAAGGCGCTGGGGTATGAGCTGAGCGGGCTAATGACGCAGGATGAACCGCTGCGCGCGGCGCTGACGCTGGCGGGTAAACATAGTGGCGATGAAGTGTGGTCCCTGCCGCTGGATGCGCGGCTGAAAAAGCAGACCGACAGCGCGATTGCCGATCGGTGCAACACGCCGACCAACAATGCGGCGATCAGCGCCTCGGCGGCGTGGCTGCTGCACCACTTTTGCCCGCCGACCATTCCGTGGGCGCATCTGGATATCAGCGGTACAGCGCTGTGGCGAGAGAGCGGCAGGAGCGTGGCGTCGGGAAGACCAATTCCACTTTTGGTTGAGCACTTGCTGGGGGATGTCTAGTTTTCGTAGGCCGGGTAAGGCGCAGCCGCCACCCGGCACAACTACAGCTTGAGAATATCTTTCACAAACGGAATGGTCAGCTTGCGCTGGGCGGTAATAGAGGCGCGATCGAGCTGATCGAGCGTGTCAAACAGCGTGCGCATTTCGCGATCCAGTCGTTTAAGCAGGAAGCGCCCCACGTCCTCCGGCAGCTCAAACCCGCGCTGCTTTGCGCGCAGCTGTAACGCCTGAAGCTTATCTTCATCCGACAGCGGCTGGAGCTTGTAGATTTGCCCCCAGTCCAGACGAGACGCCAGATCCGGCAGCCCCAGATTGAGCTGTCTCGGCGGACGATCGCCGGTGATCAGCAGCCGGGTTTTGCCCGACTCCAGAATGCGGTTGTAGAGGTTAAAGATCGCCATTTCCCACGGCTCGTCCCCCGCCACGCATTCGATATTATCGATGCAAACCAGCGAGAGATGTTCCATTCCCTCCAGCACCTCAGGTACGAACCAGGTACGTTTATCCAGCGGCACGTAGCCTACCGCATCACCGCGCGCCGAAAGCTCCGCGCAGGCGGCATGCAGCAGGTGGCTGCGCCCCGCGCCTTCGCGTGACCAGATATAGATGTATCCGCTGTGATCCTGGCGCAGCACGTTTTGCAGTGCAGCCAGTAAAGAGGGGTTATCACCCGGCCAGAAACTCGCGAAAGTTTCGTCGTCAGGGAGATAGAGTGGCAGAGAGAGCTGTGCCGGTCCGTTCAGAAATACCTCAACCAGAGATCCTACGTAAAATCGGAATGGAGTTTAACACGGAACCTGCAAGGAGAGAACCGGGCGATCCCTCGCCCGACTTTTCGATCAATGTGGCGCTTTTTCTCTGTCGTCCGCGTCGAGAATTTCTTCTTCCGGGCGAATGACCGAGATCAGCTTGAAGATCAGGCTCAGGCCCACGCCGACGATGGTCGCCAGCGCCATGCCCTTCAGCTCTGCCGCACCGATGTGCACCTTCGCGCCGCTCACGCCGATGATCAGGATAACGGAGGTCAGGATCAGGTTTTGCGCTTTGCTGTAATCCACTTTGGATTCAATCAGCACGCGAATACCGGAGGCGCCGATCACGCCGTACAGCAGCAGAGAAACGCCGCCCATTACCGGCACCGGAATGATCTGAATCGCTGCCGCTAGCTTGCCGACGCAGGAGAGCAGAATGGCGATAATCGCCGCGCCGCCGATAACCCAGGTACTGTAGACGCGGGTAATCGCCATCACGCCGATGTTCTCACCGTAGGTGGTGTTTGGCGTCGAGCCGAAGAAACCGGAGATGATGGTGGAGAAACCGTTCGCAAACATGGAGCGGTGCAGGCCCGGGTCGCGGATTAAATCGCGCTTAACGATGTTCGCCGTCACCACCAGGTGGCCGACGTGCTCCGCAATGACCACCAGCGCCGCAGGCAGAATGGTGAAAATAGCAAACCATTCAAAGCGCGGCGTATAGAAGGTTGGCAGCGCAAACCAGTGGGCCTGAGCGATCGGGGTGGTGTCCACCACGCCCATCGCGAAGGAGAGCGCATAGCCCGCCAGCACGCCGATCAGGATCGGGATAATCGCCATGAAGCCTCGGAACAGCACGGAGCCAAACACCGTGACGCCCAGCGTTACCAGCGAGATGATAATGGTTTTGGAATCCGGTGACTGACCGTCAGCAGGCAGCAGACCGGCCATATTCGCCGCTACACCCGCCAGCTCAAGACCGATGACGGCAACGATTGCGCCCATCGCCGCAGGGGGGAACATCACGTCCAGCCAGCCGGTACCGGCTTTCTTCACAATGAAGGACACCACGCAGAACAGGACGCCACACATGATAAAGCCGCCCAGCGCGACTTCATAACCCAGCGGCAGCAGCAGTAACACCGGCGAGATAAAGGCGAAGCTCGACCCGAGATACGCCGGGATTTTGCCTTTACAGATAAAGAGGTACAGCAGCGTACCGATGCCGTTGAACAGCAGCACGGTGGCCGGGTTAATGTGGAACAGGATTGGCACCAGCACGGTTGCGCCAAACATGGCGAACAGGTGCTGCAAACTAAGCGGGATAGTCTGTAAAAGCGGCGGTCTTTCACTCACCCCGATAGCACGGCGCGTCATAGTGTTTTCCTCTGTGTAGTATTGTTGGTGTTTTATTCAAAAAAAAGCCGACTATCAAAGTCGGCTTATTTATCGTTATTCGATTATTTCGTACCAAAGATCTTATCGCCGGCATCGCCGAGCCCCGGGATGATGTACCCGTGCTCGTTCAGCCCCTGGTCGATAGAGGCGGTATACAGCTCAACGTCCGGGTGCGCTTTTTCCAGCGCCGCGATCCCTTCCGGCGCCGCAACCAGTACCAGCACCTTAATGCTGTTACAGCCCGCGTTTTTAAGCAGGTCGATGGTGGCGATCATAGAGCCGCCGGTCGCGAGCATTGGGTCAACCACCAGCGCCATACGCTCGTCGATGTTAGAGACCAGCTTCTGGAAGTAAGGAACCGGCTCAAGGGTTTCTTCGTTACGGTAGATACCCACCACGCTGATACGCGCGCTTGGCACGTGCTCCAGCACGCCTTCCATCATGCCGAGACCGGCACGCAGAATTGGCACCACGGTAATTTTCTTACCTTTGATCTGCTCAACCTGCACCGGGCCGTTCCAGCCTTCGATGGTGACTTTTTCTGTTTCCAGATCAGAGGTCGCTTCGTAGGTCAGCAGGCTGCCGACTTCAGATGCCAGTTCGCGAAAACGCTTCGTGCTGATGTCATGCTCACGCATCAGGCCCAACTTGTGTTTAACGAGTGGGTGTTTCACTTCCACAATCTTCATTCTCTTTCTCCTCTGAGGTGGCGTCCGCAAAAAAATCGCGGGATTATACCGCTTTTTTCGGATTAGGCCATACCCATGTTGCTTGACGTATATCAAGCAAAGTGATTTAGAGACAAAAAAACCGGAGGCGAGACTCCGGCCTGGGGGCGGGGTTCTGCCCGGTGGCGCTGCGCTTACGCGGGCCTACGTGTAGTGTAGGTCGGGTAAGCGTTAGCGCCACCCGACAACTACAGGTTCTCGCCGTTGCTCGCAATCACCTGCTTATACCAGTCGAACGATTTCTTTTTACTGCGGTTCAGCGTGCCGTTTCCTTCATTGTCTTTATCCACAAAGATAAAGCCGTAGCGTTTTTTCATTTCGCCCGTGCCGGCAGACACCAGGTCGATACAGCCCCACGGGGTGTAGCCCATCAGATCCACGCCATCTTCCACCACCGCTTTTTTCATCTCGCGGATGTGGGCGGCCAGGTAGTCAATGCGGTACTGGTCGTTCACCGTACCGTCGCTCTCCTGCACGTCGATCGCGCCAAAGCCGTTCTCAACGATAAACAGCGGCAGCTGGTAGTGATCCCAGAACCAGTTCAGGGAGTAGCGCAGCCCGACCGGGTCAATCTGCCAGCCCCAGTCGGATTTCTGGACGTACGGGTTAGAGACCAGGCTCTTGCTTTCGTCGTAATCCAGCTGCGGGTTGTCCGCCGTCGCCTTGGTGGCGAAGGACATGTAGTAGCTGAAGCCGATGTAATCGACGCAGCCCTGCTTCAGCGCGGCTTTATCCTCTTCGGTTATATCCAGCGCGAAGCCGCGACGTTCGAAGTAGTTGAGCAGGTGCTGTGGGTACTTGCCGCGCACGTGTACGTCGGTGAACCAGTAGCGGCGGTGCATGGCGTTCATCGCCATCATCATATCGTCAGGGGCGCAGGTCAGCGGATAGATAGGACACATGGCAATCATGCAGCCAATCTGCAGCGACGGGTTAATCTCGCGCCCCGCCTTCACCGCCAGGGCGCTGGCCACCAGCTCATAGTGCGCCGCCTGGAACATCACCGGCTCACGGTCTTCACCCGGCGCGTACTTCAGCCCGGAGTTCGTGAATGGCGCAAAGTCTTCGTGGAAGTTAGCCTGGTTGTTGATCTCGTTGAAGGTCATCCAGTACTTCACCTTATGCTGGTAGCGCTGGAACACCACTTTTGCAAAACGAACGAAGAAGTCGATCAGCTTACGGTTGCGCCAGCCGCCGTATTCAGTGACCAGATGGAAAGGCATCTCGAAGTGAGAAAGAGTGATAACCGGTTCGATGCCGTACTTCAGGCATTCGTCGAACAGATCGTCATAGAATTTCAGGCCAGCCTCGTTAGGCTCAAGCTCGTCGCCTTTCGGGAAGATCCGCGTCCAGGCAATAGAGGTGCGGAAGCATTTGAACCCCATCTCGGCAAAGAGTTTGATGTCTTCTTTATAGCGGTGGTAGAAATCAATGGCTTCATGGTTAGGATAATTTTTCCCCTCCAGCACGCCGTTGGTGATTTCACGCGGCACGCCGTGCGCCCCCGCGGTCATGACATCGGCAACGCTCACGCCCTTGCCGCCCTCTTTCCAGCCGCCTTCCAGCTGGTGCGCCGCAACGGCCCCGCCCCACAGAAAATCTGCTTTAAATCCTGACATTCGCTTTCCCTCATTCTGCGTTATTTTCTGCAAAAACAATTACAGAAACCGGTTTCAGTTCGATGATGTGCAAAGGGCAAAGCTGTTGCAAGCAGTTCTCAGAAACCGGTTTCATTTTCGTGAACAGAGTCAAGTTTGGCTGCATTCACGAGGCACACAGAAAAAAAGATCCCCACGTCCAGAATAGGCTCGCAAACGTTTGCCTGGACTGTTAGAATTGCGCCGATTTTTCTTACTAGCTATGCAATCGCGTGGGGATTTAAGCCGTGACCAACAAAACTTCTCTCAGCTACAAAGATGCCGGTGTTGATATTGACGCAGGTAATGCGCTGGTTGACCGAATCAAAGGTGTGGTGAAAAAAACCCGCCGCCCGGAAGTGATGGGTGGTTTGGGTGGATTCGGCGCACTGTGCGCGCTGCCGCAAAAATATCGTGAACCTGTTCTGGTCTCGGGAACTGACGGTGTAGGCACTAAACTGCGCCTGGCGATGGATTTAAAACGTCACGACACGATCGGTATCGATCTGGTCGCGATGTGCGTGAATGACCTGGTGGTACAGGGCGCAGAGCCGCTGTTCTTCCTCGATTACTACGCAACCGGCAAACTGGACGTGGATACCGCTGCCAGCGTGATTAACGGTATCGCCGAAGGCTGTCTGCAGTCCGGCTGTGCGCTGGTCGGTGGTGAAACCGCAGAAATGCCGGGCATGTATCACGGCGAAGATTATGACGTCGCGGGCTTCTGCGTCGGCGTAGTAGAAAAATCAGAAATTATCGACGGCAGCAAAGTGGCCGATGGCGATGTGCTGATCGCGTTGGCCTCCAGCGGCCCGCACTCCAACGGCTACTCCCTGGTGCGTAAAATCCTCGAAGTGAGCGGCTGTGACCCGCTGACCACCGAGCTTGACGGTAAACCGCTGGCTGACCATCTGCTGGCGCCGACCCGCATCTACGTGAAAAACGTGCTTGAGCTTATCGAGAACGTCGACGTTCACGCTATCGCTCACCTGACCGGCGGCGGCTTCTGGGAAAACATCCCGCGCGTCCTGCCGGATAACACCCAGGCGGTGATCGACGAATCCTCATGGCAGTGGCCGGCCGTGTTTAACTGGCTGCAGACCGCAGGCAACGTGAGCTCTCACGAAATGTACCGCACCTTTAACTGCGGCGTGGGCATGGTTATCGCCCTGCCGGCAAGCGAAGCGGATAAAGCGGTTAAGCTGCTGACTGAAAAAGGTGAAAACGCGTGGAAAATCGGTACGATTAAAGCCTCCGATTCCGAACAGCGTGTGGTCATTGAATGAAAAACATCGTGGTGCTCATTTCCGGCAACGGAAGCAATTTGCAGGCCATCATAGACGCCTGCAAACAGAAGAAAATCAATGGCACCATTCGGGCAGTTTTCAGCAACAAGGCCGACGCGTTCGGCCTTGAGCGCGCGCGGGAAGCAAATATTCCCGCGCACGCGCTGGAAGCCAGCCAGTTCGCCGGGCGTGAAGCCTTTGACCGCGAGCTGGTGCATGAGATTGATGCCTACGCGCCGGACGTGGTCGTGCTGGCGGGCTATATGCGTATTCTGAGCCCGGCCTTCGTCGAACACTTCGCTGGTCGTCTGCTGAATATCCACCCTTCCCTGCTGCCAAAATATCCCGGCCTGCACACCCATCGCCAGGTTCTGGAAAACGGCGATGAGGAGCACGGCACCTCCGTGCATTTCGTTACCGACGAGCTGGACGGCGGTCCGGTGATCCTGCAGGCGAAAGTTCCGGTCTTTGACGGCGACAGCGAAGAAGACGTGACCGAACGCGTGCAGACTCAGGAACACGCCATTTACCCGCTGGTGGTCAGCTGGTTTGTCGACGGGCGTCTCGAGATGCGCGACGGTGCAGCCTGGCTGGACGGCGTGAAGTTACCCCCGCAGGGTTATGCGGCGGAAGAGTAGTTGCTTATGTCGGGTGGCGCTGTGCTTACCCGACGCACACATGGCATTACCCGATATTCCCTTCTCCAACCTTCTAAAATCCCCAACAAAAAAAATAACTGTCATACTTTTCTGGCACTGTTGGACATATCGTGGAAATGCTCGCCATAATAAGGACGAGACGGATTTACCACGTCCTGTGATTGAACTGGAGTGTGAGCTGTAATGGGTCAGGAAAAGTTATATATCGAGAAAGAGCTAAGCTGGTTAGCATTCAACGAACGTGTACTCCAGGAAGCGGCAGACAAAAGTAACCCGCTTATCGAGCGCATGCGTTTTTTGGGCATTTATTCCAACAACCTGGATGAGTTCTACAAGGTTCGCTTTGCCGAGCTGAAAAGACGCATCATCATCAGCGAAGAACAGGGCTTAAACTCGCACTCGCGGCATCTGCTGGGCAAAATCCAGTCCCGCGTGCTGAAAGCCGATCAGGAATTTGACGGCCTGTATAACGAACTGCTGCTGGAGATGGCGCGCAATCAAATCTTCCTGATTAACGAACGCCAGCTTTCCGTTAACCAACAAAACTGGCTGCGCCACTACTTCAAACACTACCTGCGCCAGCACATTACCCCGATTCTGATCAACCGCGAAACCGATCTGGTTCAGTTCCTGAAAGATGATTATACCTACCTGGCGGTGGAAATTATTCGCGGTGAATCTATCCGTTACGCGCTGCTGGAGATCCCGTCCGACAAGGTGCCGCGCTTTGTGAACCTGCCGCCGGAAACCCCGCGCAGACGCAAGCCGATGATCCTGCTGGATAACATCCTGCGCTACTGTCTGGACGACATCTTCAAAGGCTTCTTCGATTACGATGCGTTAAATGCCTACTCGATGAAGATGACCCGTGACGCCGAATATGACCTGGTGCACGAGATGGAAGCCAGCCTGATGGAGCTGATGTCCTCCAGCCTGAAACAACGCCTGACGGCCGAGCCGGTGCGCTTTGTCTATCAGCGCGATATGCCGGACGCTATGGTGGAGATGCTGCGCGATAAACTGACCATTTCGCGCTATGACTCCATCGTGCCGGGCGGTCGTTACCACAACTTTAAAGACTTTATTGGCTTCCCGAACGTCGGCAAAGCCAATCTGGTGAACAAGCCGCTGCCGCGCCTGCGCCATCTGTGGTTCGATAAATTCCGCAACGGATTCGACGCCATTCGCGAACGCGACGTGCTGCTCTACTATCCGTATCACACGTTTGAGCACGTGCTGGAACTGCTGCGTCAGGCCTCGTTCGATCCGAGCGTGCTGGCGATCAAAATCAACATCTACCGCGTGGCAAAAGATTCCCGCATCATCGACGCGATGATCCACGCGGCGCACAACGCCAAAAAGGTCACCGTGGTGGTTGAGCTGCAGGCGCGCTTCGACGAAGAGGCCAACATTCACTGGGCGCGCCGTCTGACGGAAGCCGGTGTGCACGTCATCTTCTCCGCGCCGGGGCTGAAAATTCACGCCAAGCTGTTCCTGATCTCCCGTAAAGAGGGCGACGATGTGGTGCGTTATGCCCACATCGGTACCGGGAACTTTAACGAGAAAACGGCGCGAATTTATACCGACTACTCGCTCTTAACCGCCGACGCCCGCATCACTAACGAAGTGCGCCGGGTCTTTAACTTTATCGAAAACCCGTACCGTCCGGTGAGCTTTGACTATCTGCTGGTCTCGCCGCAGAACTCGCGCCGCCTGCTGTACGATATGATCGATAAAGAGATCGCCAATGCCCAGAAAGGGCTGTCGTCCGGCATCACACTGAAGCTTAACAACCTGGTCGACAAAGGGCTGGTGGACAGGCTGTACGCGGCGTCCAGCTCAGGCGTGCCGGTTAACCTGCTGATCCGCGGCATGTGCTCGCTGATCCCGGAACTGGAAGGCATCAGCGACAATATTCGTGTGATCAGCATTGTTGACCGTTACCTGGAACACGATCGGATCTATATTTTTGATAATGCGGGTGATAAACAGGTCTATCTCTCTTCGGCAGACTGGATGACGCGCAATATTGACTACCGAATTGAAGTCGCGGCACCGCTGCTGGATCCGCGTCTGAAGCAGCAGATCCTCGACATCATCGAGATTCTGTTCAGCGATACCGTGAAAGCACGCTATATCGACAAAGAACTCAGTAACCGCTATGTGCCGCGCGGCAACCGCCGCAAAGTGCGGTCGCAACTGGCGATTTACGACTATATCAAATCACTCGAGCAACCCGATTAACCTATGCCGATAAATGATAAGACCCCACGCCCGCAGGAATTCGCCGCGGTCGACCTTGGCTCTAACAGTTTCCACATGGTCATCGCCCGTGAGGTGGATGGCGCGCTGCAGATCATCGGTCGTCTGAAGCAGCGCGTACACCTGGCGGATGGTCTTGACGAACGCAGCATGCTCAGCGAAGAGGCGATGGAGCGCGGGTTAAACTGCCTGTCGCTGTTTGCTGAACGCCTGCAGGGCTTCTCGCCCTCCAGCGTGTGCATCGTGGGGACTCACACCCTGCGCCAGGCCCTGAACGCCCCGGAATTCCTCAAGCGGGCCGAAAAAGTGATCCCCTACCCGATTGAGATCATCTCCGGCAACGAGGAAGCGCGTCTGATTTTCATGGGCGTTGAGCACACCCAGCCGGAAAAAGGACGCAAGCTGGTTATCGATATCGGCGGTGGCTCAACGGAGCTGGTGATCGGCGAAGACTTTGAGCCGCGCCTGGTGGAAAGCCGCCGTATGGGCTGCGTCAGCTTCGCGCAGATGTATTTCCCAGGTGGCACCATCACCCGCGAGAACTTCCAGCGCGCGCGTATGGCGGCTGTCCAGAAGCTGGAAAACCTGGCCTGGCAGTACCGTATTCAGGGCTGGAACGTGGCGCTGGGCGCGTCGGGCACCATCAAGGCGGCGCATGAAGTGCTGCTGGCGATGGGTGAAAAAGACGGGTTTATTACGCCCGAACGCCTGACGTTGCTGACCGAAGAAGTGCTGAAGCATAAAAGTTTTGACGCCTTAAGCCTGCCGGGTCTTTCCGACGAGCGTAAAGCGGTATTCGTGCCGGGGCTGGCTATTCTCTGCGGCGTGTTTGATGCCCTCGCCATAAAAGAGCTGCGTCTGTCGGACGGCGCGCTGCGTGAAGGCGTGCTGTATGAGATGGAAGGCCGTTTCCGCCATCAGGATATTCGCAGCCGCACCGCGCAAAGCCTGGCCAACCAGTACAACATCGACCGTGAACAGGCGAAGCGCGTGCTGGACACCACGGTGCAGATGTACGAACAGTGGCAGGAGCAGAATCCGAAGCTCGCGCACCCGCAGCTTGCCGCGCTGTTGAAATGGGCCGCGATGCTGCACGAGGTGGGGCTGAACATCAACCACAGCGGGATGCACCGCCATTCGGCCTATATTCTGCAAAACAGCGATCTGCCTGGCTTCAACCAGGAGCAGCAAACCATGATGGCGACCCTGGTACGTTATCACCGCAAAGCCATCAAGCTCGACGACCTGCCGCGCTTTACGCTGTTTAAGAAAAAACAGTTCCTGCCACTTATTCAGCTGCTGCGTCTGGGCGTGCTGCTCAATAACCAACGTCAGGCCACCACCACGCCGCCTACGCTGAAGCTGAAAACCGACGACCATCACTGGACGCTGAGCTTCCCGCATGACTGGTTCAGCCAGAACGCGCTGGTCCTGCTGGACCTGGAAAAAGAGCAGCAGTACTGGGAAGCGGTCACCGGCTGGCTGCTCAAAATTGAAGAAGAGAGCGCCGACGTCGCCGCGTAACGGCTCAGGCGTCCGCGGTGGACGCCTCTGCTTCCAGCAGTGACACAAGCGGTGCCGGTCTGCCAATCAGATAACCCTGCACATAATCGATGCCTAGCGCGTGAACCGCGCTACGTATCTCTTCGCTTTCGACATACTCCGCCACCACCAGCATCTTCTTCATGCGCGCCAGATGGCAGATAGACGCCACAATCTGATAATCCAGGCTGTTGTTGACGATGTTGCGAATAAAGCTGCCGTCAATCTTGAGAATATCCGCGTCCACGCTTTTCAGCCGCGCATAGCTCGCATAGCCGGTGCCAAAATCATCAATCGCAATACGTACCCCCATTTTCTGCAGCTGCCGGAGAATGTGTATCGCCTGCTCCGCATTGCAAAAGTTGCTGCACTCCGTCACTTCAAAGATCAGCTGCCACGGCTCAATGGCGTATTTCGCCAGCAGGCGACTCACCTCAAGCGGAAACTGCACCCGACACACGGTCGACGGGGCCAGATTAATGGCAAAGCGCTGGCCGGGCAGTCTTTCGCGATGCGCGGCGAGAAAGCGCAGGGTGTGCTCCAGCACCCACAAATCTACCCGGGAAGAGAGACCAAACTCCTGCGCGACGGGCAGGAACTGGTCGGGGGAGATCAATAGCCCGTTTACATCCGGCATCCGGAGCAGGACTTCGTGATAGCAATCGCCACGCAGGCCGCGAACGGGTTGAACCAGCAGGGTGAATTCGTCGTTATCAAGCGCCTGTTGCAGGCGGCCCATCATCGCGACCTTATCCTTCAGGTTGCGCTGCAAATGGATGGCCCCACGCTGCTGAAGATTTTCCGGATGGTTGGAGGAGAGCGAAAGGTCGGCAACCACGCCCAGCTCGCCCAGCACCAGATAAAGATGGTTAACCGGGGACCGGACATAGCAATAGCTCACGCCCACCTGCGGCTGCAGCGGCATGCCGTCCCAGACAAAGCGGAACTGCTTGATATGCTCGTCCAGGCCTTCAATACGCTGCTGGTGCGATTCCGCGTTAAGCCGTACCGCCAGGTCATACCCGGTCAGGTGATACACCAGCTCATTGGGCTGGAGAATGCCATTCATCCACTGTGCCAGCTGCTGCTTGTACTGAATCCGCAGCAACACGCCGTAATTTCGGCCCAGAATTTCCAGCTCCGGAATACGCAGCAGACAGAGCGCCGACCACGGGTTTTTCGCCAGATCGCGCGACAGCGCCCGCAGGTTAGGCATATGGACGACCGGGTCGAGCAGCGCCAGCCTGCGGGAGCGTTTGTTCGCCTCGCGCTGCCGGGTCGCCAGCATCGACATATAAATCACCACGAACGAGAAGACCAGGTAACTGGAAGAGGTGATCGCCAGCTGAATGTCATACCCCGGATTTACCGGGATATAGCGGTAAAAATAGTGAATAGACACCAGTAGTATCGGCGTCCAGATAAGCGAAATCAGCTTATAGCCAAAACGCATCGCGCCCCAGAGCATCACCGGCATCAGCAGGGAAAGAGTGTAATTGGTGGTGAAAATGGAGCTGTTCTCATTCATCGGAAGCAGCAGCAGCGAAAGCAGTCCGCCAAGCGCGATAGCCCACACCAGCAACTCAACGACCGTCACCTTTTTGTCTATCTCGGAACGGATCTGTGAGAGAAGGCTTTTGATATAGCGCGGATGCCGAAGCAGGCGGATCAGCAGATAGCTCAGCGGCACGCCCGTTAGCCCGCTGACCAGCAGCGTCTGATAGTTGATGAGCGTGCGAATATTGAGGGGATTTAATCCCGCAAGGCTCTGACGGCTCTCATACACGCCTAAATACACCGCAAACTGAAACAGCACCAGAAATAGCGTCGCGGGGCAGAAGACTTGCCAGAAGATGCGCTGCGCCATCAGCCGCACGTCGCCGTACGCGGTCATATTCCGTCTGGGCGCAAACACCCGGTAGCCACCCCAGCTGAGCACTAAAGGGACGACAAAATGGAGGATCCCCGCGACGGTTTCAAACATCCCGACCGACGGGTAATAGCGGATAAACAGCGACAATACGATCCCGGGCAGCGCTTCCAGGCCAAAGAACATCATCAGCGAAAGCAAAAATGAGAGAGGTAAATAATAGAGTGCCGCAATGCCGTCGCCCAGCTGCGTGAATGTATTCGCAATGCTCAGCACGGGAAGTAAAACCACAGGCAAAATAAGCGGTAATGCCCACCAGCGGTTTTCATTTTTTTTCAGGAAAGCCAGAATGTTCATAGATGCCCGGTAAAACCCCTTTCGCTCCAGAGGGAAAATAAAGACAGGCATCCAACCTGACGTACGCGCCGCCCGGCGGCGTGCGGGGCGAACAGTATGGAGGAAGGATTTTAAATATCAGGGCCGGGAAGCCGTTGACTTAAATCAAACTACTTTACGCAAATAACTTTTTGCGGCGTTTTTTTGAGATTATTTTCTTCATATTATCAATATGGTAAATGCATTAATTAATTTCAATAACATTAATCAATATAAACATTGACGGTTATTTACACACTTCAGAATTGACCCCATCTTCCCGCTGTGCCTTAATATCCTTGTCGCCCAAAAGGGCTTATCCAGGAAAAACAGAGTGAGTCAGGTCACGCGTATGCGAAAACGACATCAATTTAATACCCGAATGACCCGCATCATACTGCTCATCAGCTTCCTGTTTTTCTTTGGCCGCTTCGTTTACTCTTCAATTGGCGCCTGGTACCACCATCAGGACAAAACCCAGTCGCAGCAATCCAGCCTGACCGTCGACAACACCGATCGCTAAACAGCCGCAGGATGCTGCACGAGCCGAATAATGGCCGCGCTCCCTTTGCTGAGAATTTTATCCTGCCGCATTACCACCGCCAGCTGCCGCTGCAGCATGGGCGTAAGCGACATCACGTATAGCCCTCCGCGATCGGCATCCTGTTCGACCGCCATTCGCGGCACAATACTGTAGCCCAGCCCCGCGCGAACCATGCGTTTGATCGCCTCGATGCTGCCAAGCTGCATCACCGGTGCGATCGCTAATCCATTAGCCGCAAACCAGCCATCGATCAGCGCCCGGGTACCGCTGCCTGATTCAAAGGCAATCAGCGGCTGAGCGTGCAGCGCCTCCGGGGTAAAGTCCCTGAAAGCGTCCTGCTGCTCCCGCGACGCGATAAAAACAAACTCTTCGTCCATTACCGGCATGACGTCCAGCGCTCTGCCGCTCACCGGCAGCGTCACCAGCCCCATATCGAGCCGGTTCTCTTCGATGGCCCTGACGATGTCGAGGGTGTTGCCCGTCGTCACCCCTACGCTCAGGAGCGGATAGTCCTGGCGCAGCTTCTCCAGCAGCGGTGGCAGAAGATGGATGCAGGCCGTTGCCCCCGTGCCAAGCGTAATGGTGCCGCTCACATCGTGGCTGAATGCGCTCACGGACCGGATGGCGGCATCCACCGCCTGCTGAATACGCTCCCCATGCGCCAGCAACGCCTGCCCGGCAGCCGTAGCCTTAATCCCTCGCCCGGTACGCTCCACCAGTCGCGTTTGCAGAAACTGCTCCAGCTGACGTATTTGCAGGCTGACGGCGGGCTGGGAAATACCCAGCACATCCGCTGCCGCTGAAAAGCTGCCGCGCTGGATCACCAGACGGAAGGTGGCGAGATAGCCCAAATTAAGCGTTGTCATTCAAAGTTTCTCTTATACCGCGCATAAGGTTGCTGCCCTGCCAGCACAATAGCGCGCGAGTTATGCTCAGGACAACTGCATAACGGAATGAAAAACAATGGAAACACCCGCCCTGCCACGCCGCCTCGCCCTCACGGCGGGATGTAATCAGCTCATCAACTGGGGGATTTCGTTTTATATGCCCGGCACCTTTGCGCTGGCGATTGCAGCCGACCGGGGATGGTCATCACCGCAGATTTACCTCGGCCTGACGCTGGCGATGCTGGTGATGGCGGCGGTTTCCCCGTTTGTCGCCCGCCTGCTGGCACGCTTTGGCGGTCAGAAGGTAGTGATGAGCGGCACGTTGCTGACCGCCGCAAGCTGCGCAGGGATGGCGTTTACCCCGACGCTTTTTGGCTGGTACTGCGCCTGGCTTATCGGCGGCGTAGGGATGCGCCTGTCTCTGTACGACGCGCTGTTCGCCGCGCTGGTAAACCTCTACGGGCAGCAGGCGCGAAGAACGATCTCACGCGTCACGCTGGCGGGCGGGCTGGCCTCCGCCGTTTTCTGGCCGCTGGGCAATGCCCTGCTTCAGGTCATGAGCTGGCAGGAGGCGCTGCGCGTCTACGCTCTATTCGGCCTGCTGAGCGCGATGCTGATTCGAACGCTTCCCCGGCAGCGGCTGACGGTGACGACAAAGGTCACCGCGCCGCCGCTGTACAACGAGCAGCGTAACGCCTGGCTTTATGCCGCCTTCATTGCCCTCATCACCTTTGTCTCTAACGGCACGTCCACCCATCTGCCGGAGTTTATTGCCCACTTCGGCCTGCCGGTCGCCATCGGCATGCTGTGGGGGATCGGCCAGACGGGCGCCCGCTCGCTGGAAGTGCTGGCGGGTGCCCGCTTAACCCCCTTCAAACTCACGCTTTTTACCGCGCTCGCCATGCCGCTCTGCTTTCTACTGGGGATAAGCAGCGCACTGTTTATGTGGTGTGCAGCCGGGTTTGTGCTGGGCTACGGCGCCATCAACGGGCTGGTCACCATTGTGAAAGCCACCCTGCCGCTGGAACTGTTTAGCACCGAAAGCTATGCCCGCCGCACCGGCATGCTGCTGATCCCTGGCCAGCTGATGGCGGCAGCCTCACCGTTTGCCTATGCGTGGCTGAATAAAACGCTGGGGATCGCGGGGGCAATGTGGGTTTCAACGGGGCTGACGCTGGTGATTGCCGGGCTGGCGATAGCGATTGTGCGCCGTCCACGCAGGCAATCTGTATCGCACTGTATCCAGAGCGCCACGCTGACAAACGGGTACAAAACGCCGCCTCCGGCAAATATCTCCGATACATAAAAATGGTTTTCTTTCCCTGTCGCCATTCAGAACCGATGAGGAGAGAACCCATGATTCGTCGCTTTGCACTTTTACCCCTGCTAATCCTGGCCTCTGTAGCCCATGCCCGGGCCACCCCGCTGGACAACCTGAGCGCCGCGGACGTGAATGGCCCCGCCGCCGTTGCGCCGCTGGCGCAGCCGCAGCCGCTTGCCAGGCTGATCGTCGATCCGCCGCTTGCCGGGCCGCTGAGCAAAGGCGCGGTGTTTATCCAGTACCGAGCCGAAAACCTGCGCATCGAGCCGGTATTCGGTCCCGAAGCGCTCAAGGTCACGCCGCGCATCGGGCACATTCACGTGGTGGTGGATGACGCGCCGTGGCACTGGGCTGACGCCAGCGGAGAGCCGGTGATCCTGGTGGGGCTGCCCGCCGGTAAACATAAGGTGACAATTATTCTGGCCGACCCGACGCACAAGCCGCTCGACCACAAAACCGTTGAATTCACCGTCCCGCCCCACGCGGCGGTCCACCACTTTTAAGGAGTCTGAAGATGAAAGCACTGTCTGTAGTGACGGCAGGCCTGCTGGCGCTTTCCGCCAGCGCCTTTGCACAGAGTAAAACCAGCGTGGTGCTGGTTCACGGCGCGTTTGCCGACGGCAGCAGCTGGAATAAGGTGATTACCCTGTTGCAGAAGCAGCACGCCGAGGTCATTGCCGTTCAGCTCCCGCTCACGTCGCTTAAGGATGACGTTGCGGCCACGCGGCGGGCCATCGCCCGCGCCCGGGGTAACGTGGTGCTGGTGGGCCACTCCTGGGGCGGCACCGTGATTAGCGAGGCGGGCAACGATGCGCGGGTAAAATCGCTGGTGTACGTGGCGGCGTTCGCGCCGGATTCCGGCCAGTCGACGGCGGATTTGGCAGGAAGCTTCCCTGCCCCGCCGGGCAGCGCGGGCATTGCTGAATCGGCGGACGGCTATTTATACCTGCCGACAGGAGCCGTCAGAAAGGACTTCGCGCCTGACGTGAAGCCAGACACTCAAAACACGATTGCAGCCACGCAGGGGGCGATTAAGGCCGAGGCGTTTGGTGAAAAGGTCGCCCACGCGGCGTGGCATGACAAACCGAGCTGGTATGTGGTCAGCAAGAATGACCGCATGATCAACCCCGATCTGGAACGGGCGATGGCGAAGATGATCCATGCGAAAACAGCCGAGGTGGCGGCAAGCCACGTGTCAATGGTGAGCCAGCCGCAGAGCGTTGCCCGGACGATTGAGCAGGCGATAAGCAGTAATTAACCGGAGTGACTCATTCGATCTTCTGCACTTCCGTATCCACCGGCAGCAGCGCAGTGCCGTCGTGCGCTGCTGGCGCCATAAAGGGAACCGGCCTGCCCGTCCGCCTGTCAACCAGCAGCGAGTGAGGCTCGCCCTGTGAAAACAGATTTTGCTCTCCCCACTGACGCAGCGCCACGATCACGGGGAAAAGACGTTCGCCTTTGTCGGTCAGAACATATTCCTGATAAGCCGTGCCGTCCGATGCTCCCTGTAACGTCAGGATTTCTGCCTCAACCAGCTTGCGAAGCCGGTCAGAAAGGATGTTGCGCGCCACTCCAAGGCTGCGCTGAAAATCCCCGAAGCGCGTCATGCCGTCAAACGCATTACGCACAATGAGAAGCGACCAGCGATCCCCGAGCAGGTCAACGCTGCGGGCAACGGGACAATATTCCTCTTTTACCGTATTTCGGGACATCACCTGCTTTCCTCGCAAAGGCCACCCTATAACTAGTTGCATTTTAAAACTGCTTAGCCTAGCATTCAACCAGTTTCATTTTAAAACCAGGTTATCACAGGCGAGGATTTTGAACATGTCACTGACGTCAGCCCTTCCTTCAGCCGACATGCCGCGCAGCATGGTCTGGCTGTTCGCCACCGCCAGCGGCCTAAGCGTGGCAAACGTCTATTACGCCCAGCCTTTGCTTGACGCGCTGGCGAACGATTTCGGCATCAGCCATGCGGCCGTGGGTGGCGTGGTGACCGCGACACAAATTGGCTGCGCGCTGGCTCTTTTGCTTGTCGTTCCTCTGGGTGACAAAGTGGATCGTCGACGACTCATGGCAGCACAGCTGATTGCTCTGGTGGTGGCGCTGGTTTCCGTCAGCATGGCACAGTCCTCTTCAGCGCTGCTGATCGGTATGCTTGCGACCGGTATGTTGGGCACGGCCATGACGCAGGGGCTGATCGCCTACGCCGCCAGCGCCGCGTCGCCCCATGAACAGGGCCGCGTTGTCGGCGCGGCACAGGGCGGCGTGTTCACAGGTTTGCTGCTCGCTCGCGTCTTTGCCGGTGGCATCAGCGATATCGCGGGATGGCGCGGGGTTTATCTTTGTGCTGCCGCGCTGATGCTCATGATTGCGTTACCTCTGTGGTGGCGACTCCCCGCCCTGCCAGCCGTCACTGCCACGATGAGCTATCCGCGCCTGATTGGCTCAATGCTCACGCTGCTGCGGCAGGAAAAAGTGCTGCAGATACGCGGCGTGCTGGCGCTGCTGATGTTTGCATCGTTCAACATTTTCTGGAGCGCGCTGGTGCTGCCGCTGAGCGCACCGCCGTTTAACTTTTCGCATACAGCGATTGGCGCGTTTGGGCTGGCTGGCGCGGTGGGCGCGCTGGCGGCTGGCCGGGCAGGACGCTGGGCCGATCGGGGATATGCCCAACGCACCAGCGCGGCGGCGCTGAGTATCTTGCTGTTAGCCTGGTGGCCCTTGTCGCTGATGGACCGTTCACTCGGGATCTTGCTTATCGGCATCATACTGCTCGATTTGGGCGGTCAGGCGCTGCACGTCACTAATCAGAGCATGATTTTCCGCACCCGTCCCGAGGCGCACAGCCGGCTGGTCGGGCTTTACATGCTGTTTTATGCCGTCGGCAGCGGGCTCGGCGCGCTCGGCACAACGATGACGTATGCCTGTGCCGGCTGGCCGGGCGTCTGCCTGCTTGGCGCCTCGGTCAGCCTGCTGGCGCTGGTGTTCTGGTGGCTAACCCGCGCTAGCCACCGCTGTCCGCGGGATAACCCCGATTAATCCACGCGTGGTCCTCTTCCCAGGTGAACATCCATTTGCGCACCGGCCCCGCCATCACGTTGAGGTAGTAGCTGTCATACCCGGCCATCGTCGCGACCGGGTGGTAGCCCTTCGGCACCATCACCACGTCACGGTTATAGACCGCCATACACTCATCCAGCGTTCTGTCGTCGGTGTAGACGCGCTGCATGCAGAACCCCTGCTCCGGGTTAAGGCGATGGTAGTAGGTCTCCTCCAGATAGGTTTCCTGCGGCGGGTTATCCGTGTCGTGCTTGTGGCTCGGGTACGAGCTGGTGCAGCCCTCACTGGTCCACACCTCCACCACCAGCAGGCTGTCGGCGGGCCTGTCTTCCGGCAAAATGTTGTGCACGTAGCGCTGGTTGTGACCCTTGCCGCGCGCCTCGCCGTCGATATCCTGCGGCGCAATCAGCCGCGTCGGATACGAGCGTTTGCCCGGCGCGGCGCAGACCGCCAGCTCCAGCGTCGTCAGCGCCTTCACCTGCACCGTCTCCTGCGGGGTGACGTACACCGCCCACGGCTTGATGCGCTCGAAGGGGCTCATCCGCTCGCCGATGTCGTTAAACTGCGCGGAAGGGGTGCGTATGGAGGCGCGTCCGGCGACCAGCACCAGGCAGCGCTCTTCGCTGACGGCGGGCAGCGTCAGCGTCTGCCCCTCCTGCAGTTCATACGCCTCAAAGCCGACGTAGCCCCACCCCGCGCTTTCCGGCGTGACGGACTGGGTGCGCCCCTCCGCGTTCGGCTGTTGCCAACGTGATAACAGACGTGACATGCTGCCTCCTCAAATCAGTCCGGCGTCGCGCGCCAGGCGGCTCAGGTTGTTATATCCCAGACGGGCGTAGGTCAGCGGATGGGCAATCGCCGGATCCTGCTCGGCCTCGACCACCAGCCAGCCGTGATAATCCTGCGCCTTCAGCAGCCGCATAATCGGCGGGTAATCGACGCAGCCGTCGCCCGGCACGGTAAACACGCCGCTCAGCACCGCATCGAGGAAGCTGGTTTTGCGGTTTTTCACGTCCGCCAGCACGTCGGCGCGCACGTCTTTACAGTGAACGTGGTTGATGCGCGACGCCCAGCGCTGCGCCACCGCCAGCGGATCGGCCCCGGCAAAGGTGAGATGGCCGGTATCCAGCAGCAGTCCGACCGCCTCCCCGGTGTGAGTCATCAGGTTGTCCACGTCCTCGGCGGACTCAATCACCGTGCCCATATGGTGATGGTAGGCAATCTGCACGCCCTGCTGCTGGGTGTAGCGGGCAAATTCGGTGAGCTTCTCGCCGTACTCCTTCCAGCGTTCCTGTGGGAAGCGCGGGCGCAGATGCACCGGGGTCTGCTGCTCGCCGTGAATGCAGCCGCTCACTTCCGCAAAGACCAGCACCTTCGCCCCCAGCTCGCGCAGCAGCGTCAGGTGGGACTGCACGGCGGCGATCTCCTCCTCCACGCTGCGCTCCAGCAGGCGGCCGGAGTACCAGCCGGAGACCAGCTGCAGGTCGTGACGCTGCAGGATGGGGCCAAGCAGGCGCGCTTCGCGCGGGAATTTATTGCCCAGCTCGAAGCCGGCAAAACCGGCCTCTTTACCTTCGCTCAGACAGGTCTCCAGCGAGGTTTCCGCGCCGAGAGAAGGCAGATCGTCGTTCGTCCACGTCAGCGGGTTAATGCCTAATTGCACACTCATTGTCGTCTCCATTATGCGTGTCCGCGCTCGCGCCACCAGGCGATAAGCTGCAGGTAGTTGTCCCGGATGCGCGCCACCAGCTGCGCATCGTCAATATCGTGCTTCAGCCACGCGCGGGAGGCATCGCCAAACAGCGTGCGCCCCACGGCGAAGCCTTTCACTACCGTCTGCCCCGCTGCGGCTTTGAAGTCGGCGCGCAGCTGTTCCGCCGGAGCGTCCAGGCCGAGGATCACCACCCCGCGGCAGTGCGGGTCCCGGCGTTCGATAATCTCGCTCAGCGCCGTCCAGCCGTCGGCGGAGAGCGGTGGCAGCTTCCACCAGTCCGGGTAAATGCCCAGGTTGTAGAAGCGGGAGATGGCGCGCAGGTAGAGCTCGTCGCTGCGCGGCATGCTGGCGGGCAGGATCACCTCCAGCAGCAGCTCGTGCCCGGACCGGCAGCAGGCGTGGTACACCTCGGCGATTTTCTGCTCCTGCTCCAGGCGCAGGCCGTGGGCATCTTCCGGGTGGAAGAAGACCAGGCACTTCACCACGTGCTCCTGCGGCCAGCTGATAAGCTGGGTGCCGATGTTGCCGTGCTCCATCTCCAGCGGCCGGGAGCCCGGCAGCTCGATGGGGCGACCAATCCACCACCCCTCGCCGGTGATGGCGTTCAGCGCGTCCTGACCAAAGGTGCCGTCGCACAGCAGACCGGCTTTGCCCTCCAGCCCGGCGCGGCTCGCCGCCTCGCGGCTGGCCTGCAGGATCAGCTGCTTCAGCGTCGGAATGCGCTTAAGCGACGCGCCGCACTGCATCGCCATATCCTCAAGCTGGCTGCGGTGGTCGAAGGCCATCACGCACAGCTCCGGCCATTCGCGGCGGCGGGTGGTCACCCGGTGGAGATGGTTAAGACGCGGGTCGAGATCCGGTCGCGGCACATCCGCAGCGCGGGAGAGATAGTCATCCAGCTCGATTTTGCTCGGCATCGCCGGGGCGCAGCCGTGGCGCGAGACCACCAGCGCGCCGCAGGCGTTGGCGTAGCGGCACGCCTGCTCCCAGCCCTCGTCGTTCAGGTAGCCGCGCAGCAGGCCGGACATAAACGCGTCCCCCGCCCCAAGCACGTTCAGCACCTCCACGCGCACGCCGGTCACCGTCAGGCCGTCGTCCAGCCGGGGCGGAATGGCGTCGGTATAGACCGAGCAGCCGAGCGCGCCGCGTTTGCAGACCAGCGCTGCATCACTGACGGCG
This sequence comes from Enterobacter sp. 61D5, assembly GCF_034107965.1. Taxonomy (NCBI): domain Bacteria; kingdom Pseudomonadati; phylum Pseudomonadota; class Gammaproteobacteria; order Enterobacterales; family Enterobacteriaceae; genus Enterobacter; species Enterobacter sp. 61D5. Next base: position 96,731 of record NZ_JAWNFK010000004.1, on the reverse strand, counting down.
CGTACCTGCCCCAGCGCCTGCAGGGTATCCGTGCTGCCGCCCGCAATGTGAAACTCCTCTTCGGTGCCGACAATGACGTCGAAGAGGTGCAGAACCTCCTGCAGCTCGCGGGTGACCTTATCGGCGGCGATAAAGCGCGTTTCCCCGTCGCCTAAGGCGGTGAGCCCCCACAGCACCGGACGGTAGTCGATGTCCAGCACCGTGCGTACGCCGTGACGACGGGCGTAGCCCAGCGCCGTCAGCACCGCCTCGCGGGTCTGCGGATGAGAAAGGTGAGTCCCGGTGATGGCAAGACAACGTGCGGAGGCAATGTAGCGTTCGTCCACATCGCTGGCGGTAATCGCCATGTCCGCGCAGTTATCGCGATAAAAAATCAGTGGAAAGGTGTCCCGGTCTTTAATGCCGAGTAGCACCAGCGCCGTGAGGCGTTGTTTATCGGTAATCAGATGGCTGGTATCGCAGCCCACCTGGTTGAGCTCTTCCCGCAGGAAGCGGCCCATATGTTCATCGCCGACGCGCGCCAGCATCGACGAGCGCAGGCCCTGGCGCGCGGTGCCGTACGCCACGTTGCCCGACGACCCGCCGAGGTATTTGGCGAAGCTCGACGCATCCTCAAGACGGGCACCAATCTGCTGACTGTAGAGGTCTACCGCCACGCGGCCCATGCATATCACATCAAACTGCTTTTCCACGTTGATACCTCATCAGACAATGTCGTTCACGTTCAGCCAGCGGCCCTGCAGGTGTGAGAGCGCAATCGCGTCCAGCACGCGCGACACCTTCCAGCCCTCTTCGAAGTCCGGCCACATCGGCGCGTCGGCGGCAATCCCGTCCACCAGGTCGCGCACCTCCACCGTTTTTTGATCGTTAAAGCCAATCCCGTGTCCCGCGCCCATGCAGAACGCGGCGTAGTCCGGGTGCGCCGGGCCGACGAGCAGCGTGCGGAACCCCTGGCGGTTCACCGGATCGTCATGCAGATAGAGCTTCAGTTCGGCCATGCGCTCCTGGGTGAAGCTGATGGCGCCTTTCGTCCCGGTGATGACGTAAGACAGCCCCATCTTGCGGCCGCAGGCAACGCGGGAGGTTTCAATCACGCCCTGCGCTCCCCCCGCGAAGCGCACCATCGCGTGGGCCTGATCCTCGTTTTCGACGGCAATCATCTCTGACGATCCGGCCTTCGCCGGGCGCGCCGGGACCACGATCTTCAGGTCGCCGCAGACCTGCTCAATCTCCCCGACCAGGTACTGGGCCATGTTGACGATATGCGCCGCGAGGTCGCCCAGCGCCCCCAGCCCGGCGGTCTCTTTGAAGCAGTGCCAGTGAATGGGCGAGAGCGGGTCGGCCATATAGTCTTCGTTGTGGGTACCGTAGAAGTGGATCACCTCGCCAATCTCGCCGCGGGCGATAATCTCCTTCGCCAGCTGCGCCGTCGGGTTCTTCATGTAGTTGAACCCCACCAGCGTTTTCACCCCGGCCCGCTTCGCGGCGTCGACCATCTCGCGCGCGTCGTGGGCGTTCAGCGCCAGCGGCTTCTCCGAGTAGACGTGCTTGCCGTGGCGGATCGCCTCCAGCGCCATCTCTTTATGTAAATGGTTGGGTGAGCAAATATCCACCACGTCAATAGCCGGGTCGGCCACCAGCGCCCGCCAGTCGCCGGTGGAGCGGTTGAAGCCAAACGCCTGCGCGCGCGCTGCCGCGAGCTCCGGCGTGACTTCCGCCACCATCTCGCGCACCAGCCTGCCGCGCAGGTTGAACACCGTCGGGGCCTGGGCATAGGCGATAGCGTGGGCCTTGCCGATATACCCGGTGCCAATTAATCCAATACGAACCTCTTTCATCGTGATCCTCACAGTGCGCCGCGACGGCTTTTGGCGTAGGTATCAAACGCCACCGCCAGAACGATAATTAATCCGGTGATAATCTGCTGGTAGTAGGCCGAGACGTTCATCAGCACCAGACCGTTAATCAGAATCCCCATGATGATGGAGCCGATAATGGTGCCGCCGATGCGCCCGTAGCCGCCCATCAGCGAGGTGCCGCCGATCACCACCGAGGCGATGACGCGCAGCTCAAAGGAGATCCCGGCCACCGCCTCGGCGCTCCCCAGACGCGCGCTCAGGATGAAGCCCGCCAGTCCCGCAAGACAGCCGATCAGCACATAGACGCTGACCAGCACGCGCTTGACGTTCACCCCCGCCAGGCGCGCCGCCTCCGGGTTACCGCCAATGGCGTAGACGAAGCGGCCCCAGCGGGTTTTGTGCAGCGCCAGATAGCCGCCGAGGGCGACGATGGCGAAGATCCAGATCGGAATGGAGATGCCGAGCAGCTCCCCGCGTCCCCACCAGCGGTAGCCAGGGTCGAAACCGGCGATCGGCGCGCCGTCGTTAATCACCAGCGTCAGGCCGCGCCAGATGGTCATGCCGCCGAGGGTAACGATGAACGGCGGCAGGCGCAGGCGGGTGACGCCCAGGCCGTGCAGGAAGCCAATCGCCGTGCCCATGGCCAGACAAATCCCCAGGCCGATCAGCCAGCTCATGCCGCCCCAGGCGTTCGGGTCGACGGTGGTGAAGTTGTCGCCCTTGATCACGTACGCCGCGGTCATGGCGCATACCGCCAGAATGGAGCCCACGGAGAGATCGATCCCGGCGGTAAGGATGACGAAGGTCATCCCCACGGCCATGATCCCGTAGATGGAGACTTCGGTCAGGATGTTGAAAATATTGCGTTCAGAGAAAAAATTGCTGTTCTGCGACTGGAAGAAGATCAGCAGCAGGATCATGAAAATCAGTACCCCGAAGCGCTCGAAGAAGGCGATGGGATCGATGCGTCCGGCGCGTTTGACCGGGGCCTGCGTTTTAGAAATCATCTGCGTCATGAGAAACTCCGTTATGCCGCGTTCAGGGCGTTGTGGTTGATGGCCATCATCGTCATCAGCCGTTCTTCGTTAGCGTCGTCACCGTGGATCTCGCCGGTCACCCGGCCTTCGCTGAGGGTGATGATCCGGTCGGACACCGCCATCACTTCAGGCAGATCGGAGGAGATCACGATCACCGCCACGCCCTTTTTCGCCATGTCAAACAGCACCTGGTGCACTTCCGATTTGGTCCCCACGTCGATGCCGCGCGTCGGCTCATCAACGATCAGCACCCGCGGGTTGAGCGCCATGCAGCGCGCGAGGATCACTTTTTGCTGGTTGCCGCCGGAGAGCTTGCGCACCTCCTGCGCGCTGTTGACCATTTTGATCTGCAGCGCCTTGCGGTAGGACTCAATCAGATCGTCTTCTTTGCGGGTGTTTACGAACCAGCGCCACTGCAGCAGTGAGGAGAGGCAGGAGAGCGACAGGTTGTCGCGAATCGACAGCCCCAGCACCGCCCCCTCTTTTTTGCGATCTTCCGGCACCAGCGCCACGCCCTGATCGAGGGCATACAGCGGGTCGCGCGGCTGATACGGCACGCCGTCCAGCTCAAAGCTGCCCGAGGTAAACGCATCAGCGCCAAACAGGCAGCGGGCCACTTCGGTACGTCCCGCGCCCACCAGCCCGGCAATGCCCAGAACTTCCCCGGCGTGGACGTGGAAGCTGATGTCGTGCAGGGCGATGCCGTGCGGATCCAGCGGCGGCTTTTCGCGGCTCAGCCCCTTCACCGCCAGGCGGATGGGTTTATCCTCATGGTGGGTTTCGCTGGCGGGGCGACGGTTAAAGGCCACGTCGCGTCCGACCATCAGGCGGATCAGCTGTTCGACGTTGGTCTCCGCCACCGCGCCGGTGCCGGTGAAACGGCCGTCCTGGAAAACGGTGAAGCGATCGCAGAGCTGGAAAACTTCGTGCAGACGGTGGGTAACGTAAATAATGCTCACGCCGCGGTTTTTAAGCTCCCGCACCACGCGGTGCAGGCTTTCCACCTCGCTGTCGCTCAGCGCGGCGGAAGGTTCGTCCATAATGATTAACCGGGCGTTGAGGGTCAGCGCCCGGGCGATCTCCACCATCTGCTGCTGGGCGACGCTCAGGCGGGCGACAGGCGTGGTCGGCGCAACGTTCAGCTGGAGGTAATCGAGAATGACCTGCGCTTCCTGGTTGACTACCCTTTCGTCGACGATCAGGTTACGCCTGCGCGGCTCGCGCCCGAGAAACATGTTTTCCGCGACGGTCATGTTGGGCAGCAGGTTGAACTCCTGATAGATGGTGATAATGCCCTTGTTCTGGCGTTCCACCGGAGAGTCGTCCACCGGCAGCGTTTCGCCGTTGAACCAGATATCCCCGCGCGTTTGCGGCTGTGCGCCCGCGAGCGCCTTCAGCAGCGTGGATTTTCCCGCCCCGTTTTCCCCCAGCAGGGCGTGAATTTCGCCGCTGCCGACGGTTAGCTGAGCGCTGCTCAGCGCCCAGACGCCGGAAAAGCTTTTTGCCAGGTCGGTCACTTTCAGTAAGGGTTGCGACATCAGTCTGCTCCTCCTCATGATGAGCCGCCAGAGGCGGCTCGGGACATATTAGTTACCGGCCTCACCGATACGCTCAGCCTGCTGCAGGTTCTCTTTGGTGATCAGCGTCGGCGGATAGTCGGCCCCGGTAATGGCTTTCTTCTCGCGCACGTTGGCCACCAGCTGGCTCATCGCCGTCTGCACCGCAAAGCCCGGACGCTGATCCGCCGTTACCGCCAGCCAGCCGTCGCGCACGCGGGCCAGCGCTTCCGGCACCGCATCAAACCCGGTCACGAGGATTTCGCCCGGCTTCACGCCCTGGCTCTGCAGCGCTTCAATCGCGCCCAGCGCCATATCGTCGTTGGCGGAGAGGATCACCTGCGGGCGCTTCGGCAGCGAAGGGAGAACGCTTTCAACGATGCGCATCCCTTCAGAACGCATCCAGTTGCCGGTCTGATCGGCGACGATCTTGTATTTATCCCCGCCCGCCTTCAGGCTGTCGCGGATCCCTTTGGTGCGTTCAATGTTGGAAGAGGAGCCCGGCTGGCCGGTGAGGAGAATGATGTCCGCGCCGTTGGGGAATTTGGTTTTGACGAAGTCGCCAACCGCCTGGCCGCCCTTGTAGTTGTTGGCGCCAAAGTGCGGCACTTTCTTCTGGCTGTCGACGGAGCGGTCAAGAGTGACGATCGGCAGCTTTGCATCCTGAATTTCATCCACCGCGCTGGAGACCGCGTTGACGTCGTTCGGGGAAACGATAAAGCCCTGCGCCCCGCGGGTGATGGCGTTTTCCAGGTCAGCCACCTGCTTCGGCGAGCTACCCTGCCCGTCCAGCACCTGAAGCTTCACGCCCATCTCTTTTGCGGCTTTCACCGCCGTGCGCTGCATATGAACTTCAAACGGCATGGCCAGGTTTGGCGTACTGAAAACAATTTGCTCGTTTTCGGCGAGGGCGGCCCCGGACGTCATGGCGATGAGGGCGGCTACGATCAGTTTTTTCATTATTATGTCTCTCTGTGTAGGGTTGTTGTGTTTAGAGGACGATCTCGCGCTGGCTGCGCAGTGACTCCAGCGCTTTATCCGCAAGGTACAGCGCACGTTCACCATCATCGCCGCTGCAGTCAGGCACCGCTTCGCCGCGCAGGACCGCAACAAAGTGTTCCCATTCCGCGGCGTAAGCGGATTTGTAGCGCTGCAGGAAGAAGTGTTCCGGCAGCGCGCTGGTGCAGCCCTGTTTGCCGTAGTGCTGCACCTGGTTTTCAAGAATGTTGCCCGCGCACAGCAGCCCTTCGGAGCCGTGCAGCTCCAGGCGCTGGTCGTAGCCGTAAGATGAACGGCGGCTGTTGACGATGGTCGCCATCGCGCCGGAGGCATATTTCAGAACGATAAACGCGGTATCGATATCCCCCGCCTCGCCAATCGCCGGATCCACCAGGTTGCTGCCCTGGGCATACACCGACACCGGCTCTTCGCCCATGATGAAGCGGGCCATGTCAAAGTCGTGAATGGTCATATCGCGGAACATGCCGCCGGAGACGCGCACGTACTCCGCAGGCGGAGGAGACGGGTCGCGGGAGATGATCAGCAGCGACTCCGGTTTGCCGATGCGCCCGGCCTGGGCGTCGGTTTTCACGCGGCAGAACTGCGGGTCAAAGCGGCGGTTAAAGCCAATGAACAGCGGCACGTCGTACTCTTTGACCACCTTCAGGCAGTCGCGCACGCGGGCGAGGTCAAGGTGTACCGGCTTTTCACAGAAGATGGCCTTACCGTGGCGGGCGGCCATTTCAATCAGATCCGCGTGGGTATCGGTGGCGGAGGCGATCAGCACGGCGTGAACGTTAGGGTCGGTCATCGCCTCAATCAGGCTCTGCTGGCGTGCCTGATACTGCGCGGCGAGACGGGTGGCAAATTCCTGATTCGGGTCAACCACGGACCAGAGCGTGGTCGCACCGTGGCTGGCGATGTTAGCTGCATGTACCTGGCCAATTCGGCCAGCGCCCAGTAAAGCAATGTTAAACATAACGGCTCCCGGTGTTGGTGAATGCTGTGAACTAACGACCCTATAAATAAAACATTTATTTCATTTTTATAAATAGTGAAAATTATGTTTTTGAGTGCGGGTTAACACTTTTGAGATGAATGAGATAAATTTTGTTATCAATCTCACAACATAGCGGGAGGGATTCCCCTCCATTACAGAGGTGCGAGGGAGAAAAAACCACACCGAGCCGTCCCCTCTCCCTGTGGGAGAGGGTTAAGGTGAGGGAAAACAAAAATGAAATGAAAATTTCGTTACGGCAGGAAAACTTAATACTGACGGGCTTTTTTCACCTGCGCCTGCGTTTGCTCGGCGGCCTCACGCACGGCAGAAGACGCCGCCACCTGCGCATCACCGGTTCGCCACCACGAGGCGTAATCGTGGGTCATGGTCTTCGGCAGCACCTTGATGTCCAGCAGCGTCGGGCCGGGATGCGTCCGTGAGGCCTCAAGCGCCGCCAGCAGGCTTTGCTCATCGTTCACCCGCCACGCGCGGCAGCCGTAGCTCTCCGCGTTTTGCGCAAAATCGACCTTCACCAGCGGCCCGTCAAGCCGCCCGGTTTCCGGGTTGCGATGGCGGTTTTCCGTGCCAAAGCTGCCCATGCCGTGCCCCATCTGCAGGTTGTTAATGCAGCCGAAGCTGGCGTTATCAAACAGCAGGACGGTGACCTTAATGCCCTCCTGAACGGCGGTTTGCAGCTCGGAGTGCAGCATCATGTAGGAACCATCCCCCACCATGGCGTACACCGGCAGATCGGGTCTGGCGAGCTTCGCGCCGAGGGCGGCCGCAATCTCGTAGCCCATGCAGGAGTAGCCGTACTCCAGGTGATAGCTGTCCGGCGTTTTGACCTGCCAGATACGCTGTAAATCGCCCGGAAGCGAACCGGCCGCGCCCACCACGATGGCGTTATCTTCAATATGCTGGTTGATCAGCCCCAGCACCCGCGTCTGGGTCAGGCGGGTGTTGAGCGTCTCGCCGTATTCCGCCAGCTGCGCGTCCATGTGCCCTGCCACTTCGGGCGCGTCGTCAGGACGCCACTGGCGATCCCACAGGCGACGGCACTCGTCGCGCCAGACGGACTTCGCCTGAGCGATCGCCTCTCCCCAGACGCTGCGGTAATCTCCGAGCGCGTGGGTCAAGGCCTGCAGTCCGGTTTGGGCATCGGCAATCAGCGCGGTCGCGTCCAGCTTCAGGGCGTCAAACTCGGCCACGTTCAGCAGCAGGAATTCGACGTCCGGGTGGGAAAAGAGCGCCTTGGAGCCGGTGGTAAAATCGGTCAGGCGCGTGCCGACGCCAATCACTAAATCCGCCTGCGGTGCGAGCTGGTTGGCGGCCATTCCCCCCGTCACTCCTACGCCGCCCAGGTTAAGTGGGTGGTCACTTACCAGCGCCCCCTTTCCGGCCTGGGTTTCAGCAAACGGCAGCCGCAGCGTCTCGACAAATTCGCGAAACGCCTCATGCGCGCCGGAATAGCGCACGCCGCCGCCGCACACCACCAGCGGACGACGCTTGCGGGCGATCAGCGCCCGCGCCTGCGCCAGACGCTGCGGGTCAGGCGGACGGCGCTCAATATGGTGCACGCGACGCGCGAAGAAGCTCAGCGGGTAGTCCCAGGCCTCTCCCTGAACGTCCTGCGGCAGACAAATCGTCACCGCGCCGGTATTGGCGGGGTCAGTAAGCGTTCGCATCGCGCTTAGCATGGCACTCATCAACTGCTCGGGGCGGTTGATGCGGTCCCAGTAGCGGGAGACCGGACGGAAGCAGTCGTTGGTGCTGATGCTAAGATCGTGATACTGCTCGATCTGCTGCAGCACCGGGTCCGGCTGGCGGCTGGCGTAGATATCGCCCGGCAACAGCAGCAGCGGGATGCGGTTTGCCGTGGCGGTGGCCGCCGCGGTCACCATATTGGCGGCACCCGGCCCGACGGAGGAGGTGACGGCAAAAATGCGCTGACGGCGGTGCTGTTTGGCAAATCCCGTCGCCATATGGGCAATGCCCTGCTCGTTGCACCCCTGCATCACCTGCAGATGGCCGGGGTCCTGCTCCAGCGCCTGGCCGATACCCAGCACGTTGCCGTGCCCAAAGATGGTGGCCACGCCCTCCACGAAGGGCGTTTCGTCGCCGTCCACGCTGACGTACTGTTGATTAAGGAACCGGACCAGCGCCTGGGCCATGGTCATACGTTCGGTTTGCATAACGCCTCCTGTCAGCCCAGCGTCGGCATGGAGAACGCAGCGCCTGTCTCCTGCTGCATTTCCGGCCAGCGCGCGGTGATGGTTTTCATTCGGGTGTAGAAACGCACGCCGTCGCTGCCGTGGACGTTGAGCGCACCAAAGATGGAACGCTTCCAGCCGCCGAAGCTGTGGAATGCCATCGGCACCGGGATCGGCACGTTAACGCCCACCATCCCCGCCTGCACCTCTTCGCAGAAGCGGCGCGCACAGCCGCCGTCACGGGTGAAGATTGCCGAGCCATTACCATATTCATGGCGGTTAATCAGGTCCACCGCGCTGGCGTAATCTGCTACGCGCACCACAGAAAGCACCGGACCAAAAATCTCTTCTTTATAGATGGTCATCTCCGGGGTGACGTTATCGAACAGCGTCGGCCCGACGAAGTAGCCCTGCTCGTGGCCCTTCACGCTGAAGCCGCGACCGTCCACGCGAAGCTTTGCCCCCTGCGCTTCCCCGCTGTCGATGTAGCCCAGCACCTTGCTGCGGTGCGCGGAGGAGATGAGCGGCCCCATTTCGTTTTCCGGCGCCTGGTCCAGGCCCGGCCCGACGCGCAGCGCGGCAATCTGTTTTTCCAGCCGGGCGCAGAGGTCATCGGCGGCTTTATCCCCCACCGCCAGCACCACCGAGAGCGCCATGCAGCGCTCGCCCGCCGCGCCGTAGGCCGCGCCCATAATAGCGTTGGTGGCCATCTCCATGTCGGCATCCGGCATGAGAATGCAGTGGTTTTTCGCGCCACCCAGCGCCTGACAGCGCTTACCGTGGGCAGATGCGGTCTGGTAAATGTATTCCGCAATTGGCGTGGAGCCGACAAAGCTCACCGCCTGCACGCGCGGGTCGGTCAGGAGCACGTCAACGGACTCTTTATCGCCCTGCACCACGTTGAACACGCCGTCCGGCAGGCCGGCCTCTTTCAGCAGCTGCGCGAGCGCCAGTGCCAGGGAAGGATCTTTTTCCGACGGCTTCAGCACGAAGGTGTTGCCGGTCGCCAGCGCAATCGGGAACATCCACATCGGCACCATCGCCGGGAAGTTAAACGGCGTGATCCCGGCGCAGACGCCGAGCGGCTGCATCAGCGAGTGGCTGTCGACGCCCGTGCCAACGTTCGCAGAGTGTTCGCCCTTTTGCAGATGCGGGATGCCGCAGGCAAATTCCACCACCTCCAGGCCGCGGGTCAGTTCGCCCACCGCGTCGGAGAAGACCTTGCCGTGCTCTTCGCTGATAATACGGGCCAGGCGATCCATGTTCTCTTCCAGCAGCGCCTTGAAGCGGAACATCACGCGCGCGCGCTTAAGCGGAGCATGGCGCGCCCATGCCGGAAACGCCTGCTGCGCGGCGGCAATCGCCTGCTCCGTTTCCTGCGCCGTACTCATCACCACCTGGCGGATCTGCTCGCCGGTGGCCGGGTTGAAGATCGCCTGAACGCGCTGGCCTGAACCGGTGACACATTCGCCGTGAATAAAATTCGCTACCGTCTCCATCCTTAACCTCTCGCTGTTGATACGTGACTGTTACCTGAACACTGTGTACTGAACACTATATATGAAACAAATATTCCATTTTAAGTTGAAATAAAATAAATGATGATTATTGTGATCAAGGATGGATTTTTATGTTAACAGCCAACAACACTAGTACAGCGTGCGCTATTAAGGAATTTCGGGCGAGGAAATGACTGAAGTTTCTGTTTCATTTTTGCTGCCAGATGGATGGCCGACATTTAAAAGACGCGGTTTTGCGTTTAGAATCATAAGACTGTATTTGGGGGATAAGATGACGACAGCAACCAGCCTGAACGAACTGCAGCAGCAAATCCGCGATCGCTACGATAGCCTGAGCAAGAGGCTGCAGCAGGTCTCCCGCTACGTGCTGGATAACACCAACAGCGTGGCCTTTGATACGGTTGCCGTCATTGCCGAGCGCGCCGACGTGCCGCCCTCGACGCTGATCCGCTTTGCCAACGCCTTTGACTTCACCGGCTTCAACGAAATGAAACAGCTGTTTCGCATGAACCTGGTGGAGGAGACCGCCAGCTACAGCGACCGCGCCCGGCTGTTCCGCGAGATGGAGAGCGAGGCCGTGCCGGAAACGCCGCTCGATATCCTGCAGGAGTTTGCCCGCTCGAACGCGCAGGCGCTGCAGCAGCTGGCCGCCCGCGCCGAACCGGAAATGCTGAAGCGCGCGGTGCAGCTATTGGCCGACGCCGACACCATCTACATCGCCGGACTGCGCCGTTCCTTTAGCGTCGCGGCCTACCTCACCTACGCCCTGAGCCATCTGGAGTGCCGCCCTATCCTGCTCGACGGCATGGGCGGCATGCTGCGCGAGCAGATTAGCCGCATTAAGGCGCGCGACATCGTGGTGTCGATCAGCTTCTCGCCGTACGCGGAAGAGACGGTGATGGTCAGCGAAACCGCCGCCAGCGTCGGCGCGCGGCAGATCGTGATTACGGACAGCCAGATTAGCCCGCTGGCGACGTTCAGCGATCTCTGCTTTGTGGTGAAAGAGGCGCAGGTTGATGCGTTTCGCTCCCAGTCGGCGACGCTGTGCCTGGTGCAGTCGCTGGTGGTGGCGCTGGCGTATCGGTTGGGCGAGGGGAAATAAGGAAATAAAAAACCCCCTGCACAGGCAGAGGGTTTGGATGTTAATTCAGCGGGAAATTATTCCCACTCAATCGTAGCCGGTGGCTTACCGCTGATGTCATACACCACGCGGGAAATACCGTTAACTTCGTTGATGATGCGGTTAGACACGCGGCCTAAGAAGTCATACGGCAGATGCGCCCAGTGCGCGGTCATGAAGTCGATGGTTTCTACCGCACGCAGGGAGACAACCCAGTCGTACTTACGGCCATCGCCCATGACGCCTACAGAGCGAACCGGCAGGAACACGGTGAACGCCTGGCTTACCTTGTTGTACAGGTCAGCTTTGTGCAGCTCTTCGATGAAGATCGCGTCCGCGCGACGCAGCAGGTCGCAGTACTCTTTCTTCACTTCGCCCAGCACGCGCACGCCCAGACCCGGGCCCGGGAACGGGTGACGGTAGAGCATATCGTACGGCAGGCCCAGTTCCAGACCGATCTTACGCACTTCGTCTTTGAACAGCTCGCGCAGCGGCTCAACCAGACCCATCTTCATCTCTTTCGGCAGGCCGCCCACGTTGTGGTGAGATTTGATGACGTGCGCTTTACCGGTTGCGGATGCCGCGGATTCGATCACGTCCGGGTAAATGGTGCCCTGCGCCAGCCACTTCACGTCTTCCAGCTTCAGCGCTTCTTCGTCGAACACTTCAACGAACACGCGGCCGATGATCTTACGTTTCGCTTCCGGATCGTTCTCGCCTTTCAGGGCGTCAAGGAAGCGCTGCTCGCCTTCCACATGAACGATGTTCAGGCCGAAGTGGTCACCGAACATGTCCATAACCTGTTGGGCTTCGTTCAGACGCAGCAGACCGTTGTCGACGAAGACACAGGTCAGGTTTTTGCCGATGGCGCGGTGCAGCAGCATCGCGGTCACGGAGGAGTCCACGCCGCCGGAGAGGCCGAGGATCACTTTGTCATCACCAACCTGCTGGCGGATACGCTCAACGGCGTCGTCGATGATTTTTGCCGGGGTCCACAGGGCTTCACACTGGCAGATGTCACGCACGAAGCGCTCCAGCATGCGCATACCCTGACGGGTGTGGGTCACTTCCGGGTGGAACTGCACGCCGTAGAAGCGTTTTTCTTCGTTTGCCATGATGGCGAACGGGCAGCTTTCGGTGCTGGCAACGGTCACGAAGTCAGACGGGATGGCGGTGACTTTGTCGCCGTGGCTCATCCACACGTCCAGCAGCGGTTTGCCGTCTGCGGTCAGGGAGTCTTCGATACCGCGCACCAGCGCGCTGTCGGTGACGACTTCTACCTGCGCGTAGCCAAACTCACGCTCGTTAGAGCCTTCGACGTGGCCGCCCAGCTGCATTGCCATGGTCTGCATACCGTAGCAAACGCCGAATACCGGCACGCCAGCTTCGAACACGTACTGCGGCGCGCGCGGGCTGTTCTCTTCGGTGGTACTTTCCGGGCCGCCGGACAGGATGATGCCGCTTGGATTGAATTCGCGAATCTGTGCTTCCGTGACATCCCACGCCCACAGTTCACAGTAAACGCCCAGTTCACGTACGCGACGCGCCACCAGCTGAGTGTACTGAGAACCGAAGTCCAGAATGAGAATGCGATGTTTATGAATGTTTTCCGTCATTGACGCTAATTCCGAGGCAAGTGAAACAAAAACAGAGCGCCCGGCAGAAGCCGGGCGCGGAAACTTATCAGGAGCCCAGACGGTAGTTCGGGGACTCTTTGGTGATCGTCACGTCGTGAACGTGGCTCTCCTGGATACCCGCACCGCTGATGCGTACGAATTCCGCTTTAGTACGCAGCAGGTCAATGGTACCACAGCCGGTCAGACCCATACAGGAGCGCAGGCCGCCCATCTGCTGGTGAATGATCTCTTTCAGACGGCCTTTATAGGCAACGCGACCTTCGATACCTTCCGGCACCAGTTTGTCTGCGGCGTTATCGGTCTGGAAGTAACGGTCAGAGGAGCCTTTGGACATCGCGCCCAGGGAGCCCATACCGCGGTAAGATTTGTAAGAACGGCCCTGGTAGAGTTCGATTTCACCCGGAGATTCTTCGGTACCGGCCAGCATGGAGCCTACCATTACGGCTGCGGCGCCCGCGGCGATCGCTTTGGCGATGTCGCCAGAGAAGCGGATACCGCCGTCAGCGATAACCGGAATACCGGTGCCTTCCAGCGCTTCAACCGCGTCAGACACCGCGGTGATCTGCGGAACGCCCACGCCGGTGACGATACGGGTAGTACAGATAGAGCCTGGACCGATACCCACTTTCACCGCGCTGCAGCCAGCGTCGGCCAGCGCGCGAGCGCCTGCGCCGGTGGCCACGTTACCGCCGATGATCTGCAGATCGGGGTATTTGGCGCGGGTATCGCGAATACGCTGCAGAACGCCTTCGGAGTGGCCGTGAGAGGAGTCAATCAGCAGGACGTCAACGCCCGCAGCAACCAGCGCGTCAACGCGCTCTTCGTTACCGGCGCCAGCGCCAACCGCAGCGCCGACGCGCAGACGGCCATGCTCGTCTTTACAGGCGTTAGGCTTACGTTCTGCTTTCTGGAAATCTTTAACGGTGATCATGCCGCGCAGATGGAAGCTGCTGTCAACAACCAGCGCTTTTTCAACGCGTTTTTCGTGCATTTTTGCCAGCACCACGTCGCGGGTTTCACCTTCGCGAACGGTAACCAGACGCTCTTTTGGCGTCATGTAGACGCTGACAGGCTGGTTCAGGTCAGTCACGAAACGCACGTCACGACCGGTAATAATACCGACCAGTTCGTTCTCTTCGGTCACAACCGGGTAACCGGCGAAGCCGTTACGTTCGGTCAGAGCTTTCACTTCGTGCAGCGTGGTGGTTGGCAGAACGGTCTGTGGGTCAGACACGATGCCGGATTCATGTTTCTTCACGCGGCGAACTTCTTCGGCCTGACGTTCGATAGACATGTTTTTGTGAATAAAGCCAATGCCACCTTCCTGTGCCAGGGCGATAGCCAGGCGCGCTTCAGTCACGGTGTCCATTGCCGCAGAGAGCATAGGAATGTTCAGGCGAATGGTTTTCGTCAACTGCGTGCTGAGATCGGCAGTATTCGGCAGAACAGTGGAGTGAGCGGGAACGAGGAGGACGTCGTCAAACGTCAGTGCTTCTTTAGCGATACGTAGCATGGGCAATATCTCTGACCTGGGTGGTTAAATATTGCCGTGGCATTATACAGAGCGTAACCGATTGCATCTACACTTTTTTATAAAAAAGCTTGCGATTGCCTCTCAGCAGGTTACTATCGACTGAATAACTTGCTGATTTAGAATTTGATCCCGCTCACATGTTATCCTCTCAATCCCCCTCAATTTATACCGTCAGCCGCCTTAATCAGACGGTGCGTTTGCTGCTTGAGCAGGAAATGGGGCAGGTCTGGATCAGCGGTGAGATCTCAAACTTCACGCAACCGTCCTCCGGTCACTGGTACTTTACCTTAAAAGACGACACCGCCCAGGTGCGCTGCGCGATGTTCCGCAACAGCAACCGCCGCGTGACGTTCCGCCCTCAGCACGGCCAGCAGGTTCTGGTTCGCGCCAATATCACCCTGTATGAGCCGCGCGGCGATTATCAGATTATCGTCGAGAGCATGCAGCCCGCGGGCGAAGGCCTGCTGCAGCAGAAGTATGAACAGCTAAAAGCCCGGCTCTCTGCCGAGGGGCTGTTCGACCAGCAGTACAAAAAGACGCTGCCCTCCCCCGCCCACTGCGTTGGGGTCATCACCTCGAAAACCGGTGCGGCACTGCACGATATTTTGCACGTGCTGAAGCGTCGCGACCCTTCCCTGCCCGTCATCATCTATCCGACCGCCGTTCAGGGTGACGATGCGCCGGGACAGATAGTTCGCGCCATTGAGCTGGCGAACGCCCGTCAGGAGTGCGACGTATTAATCGTTGGGCGCGGCGGCGGCTCGCTGGAAGACCTGTGGAGCTTTAACGACGAGCGCGTGGCACGGGCAATCTTTGCAAGCCTTATCCCCGTGGTGAGCGCCGTCGGCCACGAAACGGACGTAACGATAGCCGATTTTGTCGCGGATCTGCGCGCGCCTACGCCGTCCGCGGCGGCGGAAGTGGTCAGCCGCAACCAGCTGGAGCTGCTGCGTCAGATTCAGAACGGCCAGCAGCGTCTTGAGATGGCGATGGACTACTTCCTTGCCAACCGTACCCGCCGCTTTACCCAGCTTCATCATCGTCTTCAGCAGCAGCACCCGCAGCTGCGTCTGGCGCGTCAGCAGACCGTCCTGGAGCGCCTGCGTCAGCGCATGAATTTCGCGCTGGATAACCAGCTCAAGCGTGCGGTGTCGCGCCAGCAGCGCGTGACGCAGCGCCTGAACCAGCAGAACCCGCAGCCGAATATTTATCGCGCGCAAACGCGGATCCAGCAGCTGGAGTATCGTCTGGCGGAGACTGTCCGGGCGCGGCTGAGCACCACCCGCGAGCGTTTTGGCAATGCGGTGACCCATCTTGAAGCGGTCAGCCCCCTCTCCACGCTGGCACGCGGCTATAGCGTGACGACGGCGACGGACGGCAAAGTGCTGAAGCAGACCAAACAGGTAAATACCGGCGATGTGCTAACGACGCGTCTTTCAGACGGCTGGATTGAAAGCGAAGTGAAATCAATTAAACCGGTGAAAAAAACGCGTCAGCGTAAAACCGGATAATTCTTCGCCGGTTACTTACTATACTGCTGCTATTCCCTTTTTTAATAAGGAGAGCAGCATGCCCCATCTTCATAGCGTTATTCCCCCTTATATTCTTCGTCGTATTATCGAAAGCGGTTCCGAGCCGCAGCAGCGCTGTGCCCGTCAGACCTTAACCCATGTCCAGACGCTGATGGCCCACATGCCGGGCAAACCCGCCGCGCCCCACGTGAATAAAGCCGGACAGCTGGAGCGCGATATTTACGACGCGAAGCAAACCCAGGAGCTGCCGGGTACGCAGGTGCGTTACGAAGGCCAGCCGTCGAACGGCGATGTGGCGGTGGATGAAGCCTATAACTATTTAGGTATTACCCATGATTTCTTCTGGAAAGAATATCAGCGTGATTCGCTCGATAATAAAGGGCTTATTTTGACCGGCACCGTTCACTATGGCCGGGAATATCAGAACGCCTTCTGGAACGGTCAGCAGATGGTATTTGGCGACGGCGACGGGGACATATTTAACCGCTTTACCATCGCCATCGACGTGGTAGCGCACGAGCTGAGCCACGGCGTGACCGAGACCGAAGCCGGGCTTATCTATTTTGAACAGTCGGGCGCGCTAAACGAGTCTCTGTCGGACGTGTTTGGCTCGCTGGTCAAACAGTACCATCTGAAGCAAACCGCCGATAAAGCTGACTGGCTCATTGGCGAAGGCCTACTGGCTAAAGGGATTAACGGCAAAGGGCTGCGCTCAATGTCTGAACCCGGCACCGCCTATGACGATCCCCTGCTCGGCAAAGACCCGCAGCCTGCGCACATGAAAGATTTCATTAAAACGCGCGAGGATAACGGCGGCGTGCACCTGAACTCCGGCATCCCAAACCGGGCATTTTATCTGGCCGCGACGGCGATCGGCGGCTATGCCTGGGAAAAAGCGGGTTATGCCTGGTACGACACGGTTTGCGATCGCAAACTGGCGCAGGATGCGGATTTTGAGGCCTTCGCAAAACTGACGATCGCGCACGGAGAGAAACGCTCCGGCGGCGACGCTGGTGCGGCCATTAAACAAGCCTGGGAACAGGTGGGAGTGTTGTAAATGCAGGTTCCGGAACTGACGGATGACGCCGTGGTTGAGCTGGCCCGGGAAGGCGGCGTCGCTTTTATCCCCAGGCTTAGCGGACAGCGCACCATCGCGCTCTCCTCGCTCAATGAAGCCCAGCGCCAGCGCCTGGTGAGCATCCTGGAGCAGGCTTTTCCACGCGGCCAGCCGCCCGGGCAAGCCTCTTCACCCGGCAGCGGCGACCAGCGATATTTCCGCATCCAGATTATCTGGACCGGGCAAAATCAGGCGCACTATGCCGATATCATCGTGCTGGTGCCCGAGCAGGAAGCGCCCGAGTCGCTGGTCGAGCTGTGGCAGAAAGGCGAAGGCTGCATCTGCGATTAACCTTCGGCCCGAACAAACTCCACGCGTTTTTTAGAGATAAGGCCGTGGCCGTTCTGGCAGAAATAGTCCACCGCGCCGCAGGCTTTTAATACCTGGAGCGGCTGATGGCACTCAGGGCAGCGGGCTTCAAGCGCAATATCTTTATTACAGCTGTCGCAGTGCGCTACCCCGTTCTGGGGCTCCAGCGGTGCGTGGCATTCCGGGCAGATAATCGACATATTCTCTCCTGTTGGGTTTTACCGGGGCATAACGCCGCCCCGGCAAGACCGAGGTTTATGAGGCGTTAGCAGCCGGTTTAGTCTGCGCATTTTCCAGCATGCGGCGCACCGGAACAATGAGGACGATCAGTACCGCGGCACAGATCAGCAGCGCGACGGAGCAGCGAGCAAAGAGGTCCGGCAGCATATCCAGCTGATCGGCCTTCACGTGGCCGCCGATCAGGCCCGCCGCCAGGTTACCCAGCGCGCTGGCGCAGAACCACAGCCCCATCATCTGGCCGCGCATTCTTTCCGGCGCAAGCAGCGTCATGGTCGCCAGGCCAATCGGACTCAGGCACAGTTCACCGAGCGTCAGCATCAGGATGCTGCCCACCAGCCAGAACGGCGATACGCCCGCTCCACCGCTGCTCAGCACGTTCTGTGCCGCCAGCATCATCAGGCCAAAGCCTGCCGCCGCGCACAAAATACCAATAACAAACTTGGTGATGCTGCTCGGACGAATGTTTTTGCTCGCGAGCTTCGGCCATGCCCAGCTAAACACCGGTGCCAGCAGGATGATGAACAGGGCGTTGATTGACTGGAACCACACCGCCGGGATTTCAAAATCACCAATCATGCGGTTAGTGTAGTCGTTGGCAAACAGGTTGAATGAGGTTGGCTTCTGCTCAAACGCGGACCAGAAGAACGCCGCGGAGATCAGCAGAATAAAGCAGACCAACAGCCTGGCGCGCTCTTTACGGTTCAGCCCCGCAAAGACAAACAGATAAATAAAGTAGAGGGCAACAGATGCCGCAATCACGTAGACCAGCACGCTGGCTACCGCGACCGGGTTAATCACAATCACGCCCTGCGCAATCAGCGTCACGATCGTTGCCACGCCTGCCGCCAGCGCCAGCAGCCAAACACCCACGCCGTTACGCTTCACCACCGGGCTGTTCCAGGTGGAGTCGAGGCCGACTTCGCCGTCATAGCGTTTCATCGCCGGAACGGCAAACACGCGGAAGATAATCAGCGCCACCAGCATCCCGATGCCGCCAATACCAAAGCCCCAGTGCCAGCCGTGAGTTTTAATCAGCCAGCCGGAAATCAGCGGCGCGATGAACGAGCCCATGTTGATGCCCATATAGAACAGCGAGAAACCGCCGTCACGACGCGCGTCGCCTTTTTTATACAGGGTGCCGACCATCACCGAGATACAGGTTTTAAACAGCCCGGAGCCAAGCACGATGAACATCAGGCCGATAAAGAACAGGTTGTTCCCCATCACCGCTGAGAGCGCGATCGACAGGTGTCCGAGCGCAATCAGGATCGAGCCGTACCAGACGGCTCTCTGCTGACCAAGCCAGTTATCTGCCAGCCAGCCGCCCGGCAGCGCGGCCAGGTACATGGTACCGGCAAAGATACCGACAATCGCCGAGGCGTTTTCACGCGCCAGGCCCATCCCGCCGTCATAGACGGTGGCGGCCATAAACAGGATCAGTAACGGACGAATGCCGTAAAACGAGAAACGCTCCCACATCTCGGTGAAGAACAGGGAACCGAGCGGATACGGATGGCCGAAGAACGTTCGGCTCTCTTTTTGATTAACAGTGGATTGCATAATTCTCCCGAAAGGTATGTCGTCGTGCTTGTAAACACCAGCAGGTACGCCGGCCAGTTACGTATCTGGCCGATTTTTTACATGCGGCGAAAAGTTAGTTAACCATTTGATAACCAGGCGCTAGTTTTGTCTAGTACCGGACCCTGGACTTTAAGATGAAAATTCGACGATTGTCTACTTTCTTAGATTTAAACTTGGTTGAAAGTGAATAGTGATTGACTTCACACAGAGAAAACCGGCGGTATGATTGGGTAAAAAAACCCGCGATAAACGCGGGCTTTCGTGAAGCAGGTAAAGCTTATTTGCTTTTCTTAATGTGCTTAATCAAGCGTTTACGCTTACGCATCTGGTTTGGCGTCAGGGTGTTGCGCTTGTTGGCAAACGGGTTTTCCCCTTCCTTGAACTGGATACGGATAGGCGTGCCCATAACGTCCAGCGATTTACGGAAGTAGTTCATCAGATAGCGCTTGTAGGAATCCGGCAGGTCTTTCACCTGGTTGCCGTGAATTACTACGATTGGCGGGTTGTAACCACCGGCGTGGGCATATTTCAGCTTCACGCGACGGCCACGCACCAGCGGCGGCTGATGGTCTTCTGCAGCCATGTTCATGATGCGGGTCAGCATCGCGGTGCTCTGACGACGGGTGGAGCTGTCGTACGCTTCACGCACGGATTCGAACAGGTTACCCACACCGCTGCCGTGCAGCGCAGAGATAAAGTGCACGCGGGCGAAGTCGATAAAGCCCAGACGGAAGTCGAGGGTCTCTTTCACCTGCTCGCGCACTTCATTGCTCAGGCCATCCCACTTGTTGACCACGATAACCAGTGAGCGCCCACTATTAAGGATAAAGCCGAGCAGAGAGAGGTCCTGATCGGAGATACCTTCGCGTGCGTCGATGACCAGCAGCACTACGTTGGCATCTTCGATCGCCTGCAGGGTTTTGATAACGGAGAATTTTTCCACCACATCGGTGATTTTCCCGCGCTTACGCACCCCGGCGGTGTCGATGAGGACATACTCACGCTCATCGCGCTGCATTGGGATGTAGATGCTGTCACGCGTGGTGCCCGGCATGTCGTAAACGACCACGCGCTCTTCCCCCAGAATACGGTTAGTAAGCGTAGACTTACCTACGTTTGGACGGCCCACGATAGCCAGCTTGATCGGCAGATCCTGCGGGTTGAAGTCGTCTTCAGGCTCTTCTTCGCCCTCTTCTCCGTCTTCGAACTGCGCCCAGTATTCAGCGTCTTCGTCCACCTCTTCCGGCGGGTTCACTTCATCAACCCACGGCAGCAGAACGGTTTCCAACAGGCTGGTGACGCCACGGCCATGCGATGCCGCAATCGGGTAGATTTCACCCAGGCCCAGAGACCAGAAATCTGCGACGGCCTGATCGGCATCGATGCCGTCAGTTTTGTTCGCCACCAGGAAGGTCGGCTTTTCGCGTGAACGCAGGTGTTTGGCAATAGCAGAGTCCGCCGGCATCAGGCCAGCGCGCGCATCCACCATAAACAGCACCACATCCGCTTCTTCAATCGCCAGCAGCGACTGTTCCGCCATGCGGGTTTCAACGCCGTCTTCTGTGCCGTCAATACCACCAGTATCAATACAGATGAACTCGCGTCCTTCCACCTCTGCACGACCGTACTTACGGTCACGCGTCAGCCCCGGGAAATCCGCAACCAGCGCATCACGGGTGCGTGTTAAACGGTTAAAAAGAGTGGATTTTCCAACGTTAGGGCGCCCGACAAGCGCGACCACAGGTACCATGTTTGAAGCCTCATAAAATTCAAAATAACGTCGCTTTCGCGGCGTTTTTAAAAATGTCAAAACGGCTCCTGAGTGAACAGGAGCCGTTTAGTATACTACAACCGCCGGGTAATTAACGCGTGATCGCGTACAGCGTGCCGTCTTTTGCCTGAATCAGCAGCTTGCCATCGGCCACAACCGGATCGGTCAGGAAACCAGAGCTGTCGACTTTTTGCTGTGCAACAAAGCGGCCGTTATCCGGATCGATCCAGTGCATATACCCTTCGCTGTCGCCAACCACCAGGCTACCGTTGTACAGCGCTGGCGAGGTCAGCAGACGGTGCAGCAGGTCGCTTTGCGTCCACAGCGTTACGCCGCCTTCGGTGCTCAGAGCCAGCAGACGGTCGTTCTGGTCAACCATATAGATACGGTTACCCTCAACGATGAAATCGTTCACAGAGCCCAGCTCACGTTTCCACATGATCTGGCCGCTGCGCAGATCCAGCGCGGTCAGGTTGCCGTTATAGGCCAGCGCGTAAACCACACCGTTAACGATGACCGGCGTTGTGTCTACGTCGCTCAGACGATCAATTTCCGTTGAGCCAGTAGCCTGAGAGATACGCTGCTGCCAGATCATCTGGCCCTGCTGCATCAGCACTGCGCTCACGCGACCGTTGTCACCGCCCACAATGGCAGCACCAAATGCGGTAGCCGGTGCGGATTCGCCGCGCAGAGAGAGCGCAGGCATATCCAGGTTAACGGTCCATTTCACCAGACCGTCCGCTTCATTCAGCGCCTGCAGCTGGCCGTTGCTGGTATGAATCAGCACCAGACCGTCGCTTACTACCGGACGAGACAGGGATTCACCCGCTACGGTTGTTTGCCAGGCAATGGAGCCGTCGCTGCTGTTCAGCGCATAAACCTGCGCTTTTTCGCTGCCCACGTAGACATGACCACCGGCAACGGTCAGACCGCCAGACAGCAGTGCAGGTTTACGGGAGAACCAGCCGTCTTTTTCCGCCAGGTTAACGGACCATACTTCTTTCCCGTCATCGGCGTTCACCGCTTTCACGGTACCTTTGCGGTCAGCGGCATAGACAACGCTGTCTGCATACGCAGGATGAAGGTTGGAATAGAAATCACCAATCCCATTGCCCACGGAGACATCCCACGCGGTGGATGGGGTAAACTGGTTTTCAACCGTCGGCAGTGGGGACATTTTCACAACGTCTTCTTCGCCACTGAACAGTGAACAACCACTCAATAACGTAACAGAAAGCAGTCCTGGCAGAAGTAATTTACGCAATTGCATCGGGTCCCTCTCAGACGGACAAATTATTTATTTTCATCTGCATCATTTCGCTCAGCGCAGGTGAAGCATTGCTCTCTACGCCAGCTTGCCACGCTTTACGCGCGCCCGCTTTGTCACCTTTGCTCAGCAGTGCTTCACCGCGCAGATCGGCAACGATGGCAGCAAAACCTTCGCCTTTGATGGTATCGAGCGTTTTCAGCGCATCGTCAGCTTTTTTCTGCTGAACCTGAATACGTGCCAGGCGCAGATTGATCACCGCTTTCAGGTTCTCATCGCTGGCCGCAGCAAGGCTCTGCGAGAGCTGCGCAGCGGCTTTATCCAGTTCGTTCTTATCAACGTACTGCTGAGCCACTTCCAGCGCAGCCAGTGCACCGTAGGTGTTTTTGTTGTCAGCCGCAAATTTTTCTGCCGCCGTCAGCGTTTGCGGCTGATCGGCACGAATTGCGCTCACGGTATTTTCATAGGACAGAGACGCGCCGCGCGCGGAATCTGCCTGATGATTGTTCCAGTAACGCCAGCCCACCAGCGCACCGATACCTAAAATAACCCCAACAACCAGCGCTTTGCCGTTTTCAACAAAGAAGCGCTTAATCGCGTCGACCTGATCGTGTTCGTTCTCGTAAATTTCCACGCAGTCCTTCTCCTTAGCCCAATAGAGTGCGCAAGTGCGCCGCAACGCCGTCCTGCGTTACCGTTGTCTGCTCACCAGAGCGCAGGTCCTTCACCACCACTTCGCCGTTAGCCACTTCGGACTCGCCCAGCACCAGTGCAATACTTGCGCCCCACTTATCGGCACGAGCAAACTGTTTTTTGAAGTTGCCGCCGCCATGGTTGGTCATCAGCTTAACGCCCGGCAACGCATCGCGCACGCGTTCGGCAAGCTGCATCGCCGCAGACTGCGTTTCCGCGCCTGAAGCCACCAGGTATATATCGACAACGGAATCTGCTTTAAATTCCGGATTAACTGCCTGAACCAGCAAAACAAGTCGCTCAAGGCCCATCGCGAAGCCAACAGCAGGGGCTGCGCGGCCGCCAAGTTGCTCAACCAGACCGTCATAACGGCCGCCCGCACACACGGTGCCCTGAGAACCGAGGCTGGTGGTCACCCACTCAAACACGGTACGGTTGTAGTAGTCCAGACCGCGCACCAGGCGCTGGTTCACGGTATAGGCGATGCCTGCCGCCTCAAGCAACTTGCACAGGCCCGCGAAGTGTTCGCGAGATTCTTCATCCAGGTAGTCACCCAGCGCAGGCGCATCGTTCAGCAGTGCCTGAACATCCGCGTTTTTGGAATCCAGAACGCGCAGCGGGTTGCTGTACATGCGACGTTTGCAGTCTTCATCCAGCTTCTCTTTATGCTGTTCCAGGAACGCGACCAGCGCATCGCGGTAGTTAGCGCGTGCTTCCAGAGAACCGATAGAGTTCAGCTCAAGGGAAACGTGATCGGCGATACC
This sequence comes from Enterobacter sp. 61D5, assembly GCF_034107965.1. NCBI lineage: Bacteria > Pseudomonadati > Pseudomonadota > Gammaproteobacteria > Enterobacterales > Enterobacteriaceae > Enterobacter > Enterobacter sp. 61D5. The sequence goes on along the minus strand of NZ_JAWNFK010000004.1, from coordinate 72,985 downwards.
GAGGGCGCGCCACCAGCGGGCGGTCAGCATAATCAGTTCAGCGTCGATGTCCGGGCCCTGCAGGCCAAAGACTTCCACACCCAGCTGATTGAACTGGCGGTAACGACCTTTCTGAGGACGTTCGTGGCGGAACATCGGGCCGATATACCACAGGCGCTGCTCCTGATTGTACAGAAGACCATGTTCGATGCCGGCGCGTACGCAGCCCGCCGTACCTTCCGGACGCAGGGTCAGGCTGTCGCCGTTGCGGTCCTCAAAGGTGTACATCTCTTTTTCAACCACGTCGGTGACTTCACCGATCGCGCGTTTGAATAACGGGGTCTGCTCTACAATCGGCAAACGGATTTCGCTGTAACCGTAGCTGCCGAGCACCTGCTTCAGTGTGCCTTCAATGCGCTGCCAGATGGCGGTTTCGCCAGGCAGATAATCGTTCATGCCGCGGATGGCTTGAATGTTTTTTGCCACGTTTATTCTCTTTCTATATACAAAAAAAACCCAAAGAATGGGTTCAATCATACATGGGAAGCGGCACGCTTCCCATCACGTTATTTTTCAACCTGCTGAACGCTGATACGCTGTGTTTCGTCCATCATGGCGGCTTTGGCGCGGATGCGGGCTTCAAGCTGGTCGATCATGTCGCTATTATCCAGACGATCTTTACGAACGCCATCTTCATAGAGACCACTTTTCTTGTTACCGCCAGTCACGCCCAGGGTTGACACCAGCGCTTCACCCGGACCGTTTACCACGCAGCCGATGATGGAGACGTCCATCGGGGTGATAATGTCTTCCAGACGCTGCTCCAGGGCATTCACCGTCCCGATCACATCAAACTCCTGACGTGAGCAGGTTGGGCAGGCAATGAAGTTGATCCCACGCGCGCGAATGCGCAGTGACTTCAGGATATCGAAACCGACTTTGATCTCTTCGACCGGATCGGCCGCCAGCGAGACGCGCAGGGTGTCACCGATCCCTTCGGAGAGCAGCAGCCCCAGACCGATCGCGGATTTTACAGAGCCGCTGCGCAGGCCGCCCGCTTCGGTGATCCCGAGGTGAAGAGGCTGGTCGATCTGCTTTGCCAGCAGACGATAAGACTCTACCGCCAGGAACACGTCGGACGCTTTTACGCTGACTTTGAACTGATCGAAATTAAGACGATCGAGATGATCGACATGACGCATCGCGGATTCGAGCAGCGCCTGTGGCGTCGGCTCGCCGTATTTTTCCTGCAGGTCTTTTTCCAGGGAACCGGCGTTAACGCCGATACGGATAGGAATATTTTTATCGCGAGCGCAGTCCACGACCATGCGGATACGCTCTTCGTTACCGATGTTGCCCGGGTTAATACGCAGGCAATCGACGCCGTATTCGGCCACTTTCAGTGCGATGCGGTAATCGAAGTGGATATCAGCCACCAGCGGAACGCTGACCTGCTGTTTGATCAGTTTGAACGCCTCAGCGGCATCCATGGTCGGGACGGAGACGCGAACAATGTCCGCGCCTACACGTTCTAATGCTTTGATTTGATTGACCGTCGCTTCCACATCGGTGGTGCGCGTATTGGTCATCGACTGAACGGCGATAGGTGCCCCATCGCCGATTGGCACATTCCCAACGTAAATCCGTTTCGATTTTCTACGTTGAATCGGAGCCTGGTTATGCATGAAAAATCTCCCGCGTTGCCCGTCTGTTACTGTGCTGCTGATTGTTCGGCATTAACGGTAAGACGTGCAACCTGGTTAGTTCTGATAAAGCGGCTCAGGTCGACAGGTTTTCCTTGATACTGGATCTGGACCGCTGCCGGAGCGCCGATTTTAAGTTTATAGGGAGCCTGGCCGGTTAGGTTTAACGTGCCATCTTTACGCTGCAGGCCGCTGAACAGTTTTTTACCTGTCGCGTCAGTTACTTCCAGCCAGCAGTCGGCGCTGAAGTTCATTACCAGCGCGTTGGGATCGGCTGCTGTCGCCGTACCCGCCGGGCTGGTTGGCAGAGTCGCTGCGCTATTGTCTGCAGGCTGAGTAGCCGCAGGCGCGTTCGCCGCAGTATCAACATCAGCCTGAGAAGGGGCAACAACCGCGTTTTGATCCTGAGCCTGCGGCGCAGCGGTGTTAGCCGTTGCTGCCGGAGCCTGTGCAGCATCGGTCGCCGACGCGTCTGGCGCTGCGGTCTGTGGCTCGCTTGAGGAAGCTGCGCCGTCGGTATTCAGCGGCACGTTCTGGGCATTCTCACTTCCGGCCTGGTTGAGTTCGGCGGATGATTGATCGGCCATGGTGGTGATCTCTTCCTGCTGGGCCTTGTGGTTTTGCCACCACCATGCGCCGGTCAGACCGATCACCACAAACAGCACCAGCCAGGTAAAGCTCATCAGCCAGCCATCGCGTTTTTTACGACGTTTCCCCAGGGAGAAGGTCTGCATCGGCGCAACTTTTGCTGCACGGACCGGTGCCTGCTTCTCCATCATTGGCAGTAATTCGTTTTCGGGGATATGCACCAGTTTTGCGTAAGAGCGGATATAACCGCGCAAGAACGTTGAAGCCAGATCGGCAGGTGCCTTATCTTCTTCAATATCGCGAACCGTGGAAACCTTCAGGCACAAGCGTTCCGCAACGGCTTGCTGGCTGAGTCCGAGTTGTTCACGGGCGTTGCGAAGACGAACGCCAGTGGAGAGTGCTTCATGTTGGTCGTGAGTGGCTTCAGTATTCATTCGCTACAACTACTGGTACGTGAAAAATAAGGGTTCAGGTGCCGGTGAGTCACAATGCCACCCGCACCGCGAAACTTCTGGTCAGTTAACCTTGAACAGAGAGTATAAGACTGTCAGCCCGGAGATGACAGTACAGCCCTGCCCGTACGGCTAAACTGTTGTTACGTCGTTACATACTGCCCGAAAGTCGGATGAAACGCACCGTAATTATTGTTCAGTCATCACGAATCTGACTGATTATTCAGTAAGTGTATGCTTCACGGCGCAGATAATGCGCCGTGAGTGCATAATAATCAAACAGCTTTAACCGCGATCGTCTCGCCCTGCATGCGTTTACGCAGGGTACGTTTGGTACGGTCAATAACGTCACCTGCCAGCTGTCCGCATGCTGCATCAATGTCATCACCACGGGTTTTACGCACGATAGTGGTGAAACCATACTCCATCAGCACCTTGGAGAAACGGTCGATACGGCTGTTTGAGCTACGGCCATACGGCGCGCCCGGGAACGGGTTCCATGGGATCAGGTTGATTTTGCATGGCGTATCTTTCAGCAGTTCAGCCAGCTGATGCGCATGTTCGGTACCGTCGTTGACGTGGTCAAGCATCACGTATTCGATGGTGACGCGGCCCTGGTTGGCGTTGGATTTCTCCAGATAGCGGCGCACCGCAGCGAGGAAGGTTTCGATATTGTACTTTTTGTTGATCGGCACAATTTCGTCACGAATTTCGTCGTTTGGTGCATGCAGGGAGATCGCCAGCGCAACGTCAATCATGTCGCCAAGCTTGTCCAGCGCAGGCACGACGCCTGAGGTAGACAGCGTGACGCGACGCTTGGACAGGCCAAAACCGAAGTCATCCAGCATGATTTCCATCGCCGGAACCACGTTGGTCAGGTTCAGCAGCGGCTCGCCCATCCCCATCATCACCACGTTGGTGATAGGACGCGTACCGGTTACTTTTGCCGCACCCACGATTTTCGCGGCACGCCAGACCTGCCCGATAATTTCTGACACGCGCAGGTTACGGTTAAAGCCTTGCTGCGCGGTTGAGCAGAATTTGCACTCCAGCGCACAGCCTACCTGAGAGGAGACGCACAGCGTGGCGCGGTCTTCTTCCGGGATGTAGACAGTTTCAACGCGCTGATCGCCGACCGCTATCGCCCATTTGATGGTGCCATCCGCGGAGCGCTGCTCTTCCACCACTTCCGGTGCGCGGATTTCAGCCACTTCTTTGAGCTTGTTGCGCAGGACCTTGTTGATGTCGGTCATGTCATCAAAATTGTCGCTGCAGTAATGGTACATCCACTTCATGACCTGATCGGCACGAAACGGCTTTTCGCCCATCTCTTTAAAGAACTCGCGCATCTGCTGACGGTTCAGATCCAGCAGGTTGATTTTTCCATTTTTATTGGGAACCGCAGGAATGGCGACTTCGGAGGTATTCACTAGTTCAGACATAATATTTTCCGGCCTCGTTGTTACACGTTATGGCCCATGGAGGGTTGAATAGAAACGCCCCGGAAAGCAGTCTGCTCGTCCGGGGCGTTGCATTGTACAAAGTCTGGCGCAGGGATGCCACGTCTGGACGCGGCATTTACGAAAATAATGTGTAAACGAAACCGTTAAATTAACGGGTGCGTGGACACACTTCGCCTTCAGCGAAGAAGAAAGCGATTTCGCGTGCAGCAGATTCAACAGAGTCAGAACCGTGGGTACCGTTCTCGGTGAAGCTGTCCGCATAGTCAGCGCGCAGAGTACCTGCCAGCGCGTTGTCCGGGTTGGTTGCGCCCAGCAGGTCACGGTGACGCTGTACTGCGTTTTCGCCTTCCAGCACGGATACCACGATTGGACCGGAGGTCATGAACTCAACCAGGCCGTCAAAGAATGGGCGACCTTCGTGCTCAGCGTAGAAACCGCGAGCCTGCTCAACGGTCAGGTGCAGCATTTTGGTGCCAACAATTTTGAACCCTGCAGATTCAAAGCGAGCGAAGATGCTGCCAATAACGTTTTTTGCCACCGCGTTTGGTTTGATGATGGAAAAAGTACGTTCAATAGCCATGATAACCTCTGTCAATGTTCTGTTGTTTTGCATACCTGAGTATGGTGTGGCGCGGATTATAATGAGCAATAGCGCCATTGCCTATGGATTCAGGTAACATTTTTTTAAAATAAGACGAGTTTTAGCAACAGCTCACATCTGAAAGCTGCTTTCAGATCACTGCAGCGTAAAATTCACCGTCGCGACCTGCCCGGTCTCATCCATAACGAGTAACTGATAATCACCAGATTTATCAAGCTGTAATGTGTAAACTCTTCCCTTCACATTCAGCGGTTCACCGTTCAAAAACCACCAACGCTCACCGCTATTACCGGTCGCCTGAAGCGGCAGCGAAACGCGGGATTCCCCCGGCAGACGTTTGATGACGGCCCCTTCGCGCACGCCTGTCAGGATGAGTGGCGCAGGTGCGTCCTGCGACAGCGGAGGACAGGTGGTTGATGAAGGAGGGACCCGTACCGCGCGACGTTCGGTCGCCGGCAGCCAAGGCTCCAGCGGCAGCGGCCAGACATCAAGGACTTTTTCAGTTGCATCAGGGCAATCTGACGCCACGCGTTTACCCGTTTTATCCAGCCAGACCGGAAAGCGAATGCCGCGTATCCCTTCCTGTTCGGGCAATAGCAGCGTGGGCGGTTCACTCCCTTCCAGCAGCCAGGTCGACAGGCGACGCCGACAGTTTTCGCTTCCTTCCGGCAGCGACTGGCCGCCCGGCCAGCAGATCACGCCCCGCCCTACGCTCTCCGGACGCGGGTCGCGCGGCAGGCGGGCTTCGTCTACCGTTGAGCGTGACTGAAGCAGGTTATTGACCTGATTTAAGAGTGGAACTGCGCTGGCGAAACCAAACTGCCCCGCTACGGGCGTGCCGTCCGGTCGTCCTGTCCAGATGCCTATTACGTAGCGGGCATTCAGACCTATGGCCCAGGCATCACGGTAGCCGTAGCTGGTGCCGGTTTTCCACGCCAGCGGCGCGATCTGCGGTAACGCATTATCCGGCAGCGGCTGCGCCTCGTTCGCCAGAATACGGCGAATAATCCACGCCGAGCCTTGCGACAGCAGCGGACGTTCAATGAGCGGATCGCCCGGCTGTAACCGCAGCCTTCCCGCCTTACCGTGTCGGGCAAACGCGCTGTAGGCCGCGGCGATATCGGCCAGCCGGGCGCCTGCCCCGCCGAGGATCAGGGACAGATTCGGCTGCGCCCCCGCAGGCAGGATCAGCGACAAGCCTGCGTTACTCAGCATCCCGGCAAAACGTTTTGGCCCGTAGGCTTCCAGTACCTGTACCGCGGGCAGGTTGAGGGAGCGCACCAGCGCTTCACTCATGCTGACCGGTCCGTGGAAGCCACTGTCAAAATTCCCGGGGCGATAATCACCGGTTTTTCTGGGAACGTCCTGGAGCAGCGAGGCGGGATGGATCAGGCCATCGTCCAGCGCCATACCGTAAATAAAGGGCTTTAACACCGAGCCCGGGGATCGGATCGCATTGACCATATCCACGTGGCTGAAACGCGTGTCATCGTTAATATCCACCGAGCCGACCCAGCCGCGCACTTTCATATCGGTGTGATCCACGACGATCATCGCCAGCGAGCTGCGTGCCGGCAGGCGAGATTTCCAGTTCATCGCCAGCTCTTCCAGCTGCCGCTGTAGCCCGGCATCGAGCGTGGTGACAATTTTAGTGTCGCGGCTTTTGCCTAGCATCATGCGTGCAAAGAGCGGCGCCAGCTGCGGCATCTGTCGGGGCGCCAGCCATACCGATTCTTCCCGAGATTCCTTGACCTGCTTCGCAGACCAGACGCCCTGCGTTACCATGCGGTCGAGCACTTTGTTGCGCGCCGCCTCGGCCCGTTCAGGCCAGCGGTCCGGACGCAAGCGGCTGGGTGCCTGAGGCAGCACCGCCAGCAGGGCCGCTTCGGAATAGCTGAGCTGCGACGGCGGTTTGCCGAGATAGGTCCAGCTTGCCGCCCCGACGCCCTGCAGCGTGCCGCCAAACGGAGCGCGGTTGAGGTAAAGGGTGAGAATGTCGCGTTTGGAAAGATGCCACTCCAGCTGCATCGCCCGCCAGAGCTGACGAACTTTGCCGCCAAAGGTGCGCGGATGCGGGTCCAGCAGGCGTGCCACCTGCATGGTGAGCGTGCTTCCGCCAGAGACGACTTTGCCAGAACTGAGATCCTGCCAGGCTGCGCGCAGGACAGAAAGCGGGTTTACGCCAGGGTGATCCCAGAACCAGCGATCTTCATACTGGATCAGCGCCTCAAGGTAGCGGGGAGAAACCTCTTCAATGGTAACCGGGTAGCGCCAGATACCGTCGCTATCGGCAAAACGCCAGAGCGGCGTGCCCTTCTCATCCACCACCACCCGGGCGGGGTTAACCTCTTTCAGAGGCAACGGCCACAGGCGGTCGGCGGCGACAATCAGCGCCCATAAAACGAGAAGCGCTCCCGCCAGCCATAGCCAGCGGGAGCGTGTCAGACGTGCCATTCGCATATTACGGAACAACAATCAGCGGGCCGCTGGCCGCCCCCGTTGCCCGCCACTGCGGAACGTACATAGACTCCACCATCGGGACCGGCACCTGATAGGTTCCCGGCGTCACGGCACGAGCCAGATAGACCAGCGTGACCGGCTGGCCTTCATTTACCGGCACGGCAGCCACAAAGCGGTCGTCGCGGAACTCCATATGCTGAATGTCCGCCTGCTGCATCTGGCTAAGCAGGTTCTGTACCTCACTACCGCTGTCCTGCAGGCTGGCGCTGCTGCTCGCCAGGTTCTGGTTTTCCAGCTCAAGACCCGCAGGGAGCAGATCCACCACCAGCGCATCCGGCACGTTCTGGCTGGCTTTAACTTCCAGCCACACCAGCACCAGCTCACCGCTCTTCAGCGAAGAGAGCGATTTACTGCTACCGTCGGTTGCCAGGATATGACGTTCAACCTGCAGCACGTTCGAGCTCGGCTGAGGGGCATATTGCGGATAACCAGTGCTGTCCAGGCGTACCCACAGCGGTGTTGTCCCTGTATTGGTCACCTGTAGCGCGCCAAGCTGGTCGCCGCTCACGTTTTGCACCAGTGACTTATCGCCGCCTGATGCGGTCTCAGACAGCGAAGTTTTCGCCTGCCACGTACCAGACAGGGTTTGCAGCGAACGTCCTGCCAGGAACAGCGCATTGCTCTCCTGCGTTGACAGCCAGCGCTGGCTGAAGGCCTGTTCCGACAGGGCATTGAGCAGCATATTTTGCGCATCCGGCAGCAGCTTGTACTCCTCCAGAAGAGAGAGCATCAGTGCGTTATCGCGAAGCTGGCTGCCGTAATCAGCCATCCAGGTTTTGCTGTCGTTACGCGGCGTTTTGAGTGCCAGGTCCAGCGCCTTCTGGCTGCGCGGCGCATCGCCCATCAGTTTGAGCGCCATGCCCAGCTGCATCAGCGGCAGCCCGGAAGCCGCCTGCTCGTGACGATCCCAGATTTCACGCAGCGCGCCCAGCGGCGCTTTTTGCTGACGTGCCAGCGCCAGCGCGGCATAGGCCTGCACGGCGAACTTGCTGGCCTGAGTATCATCGCTGTAGCGAATGGACATCATTCCCGGATCCTGCAGGTAGCGCAGCAGGCGGTTATTGGCGTTATTCACTGCATCGGCAGGTACGCTGTAACCCTGCTCGCCCGCGCGCACCAGGAAGTCGGTCACGTAGGCCGTCAGCCAGTACTCTTCCGGGCCGTTTTTATCCCACAGCGCAAAACCACCGTCTTCACGCTGCATCTGCAGCAGGCGAGAGATGCCAATATCAATCGCCGCACGGCGCTTGTCATCGGTGTCGCCTTTGATGCCAAGTGCAGTCAGCTGCGCCGCGTTGGTGTAGAGCGACGGGAACAGGCCACTGGTGGTCTGTTCCAGGCAGCCATACGGATACGCCTGCAGTTCGCGAATATAGCGCGCCAGGTTAAGCGGTGGTTTGCCGCTCAGCAGCAGCTGTCCCTGCAGGGTAGCAGGAGAGAAACCGTGAATGTGCTGCGCCGGTGCGGTCCAGGACTCGCCGGGGTTCAGCATGGCACCGGTATTCACCGTCTGTGCCGGGAACGCCGGACGCACGCCGATTTTCCAGCTCTTTTGCTGCGGCGCAAAGGTCTCGCCCGGAAGCTGCAGGCCCGTAACCTGTGCTGTCACCTCACCATCACCATAACCCTCCAGCGCACGCACCGGAATAAACAGGGTGCTGCGCGCGCCAGGAGACAGCTGAACCGGCTGCGGCTGGCCGCCTTCCAGCGACAGTTTTCCTGTCGCGGTCAGGGCAACGTTCAGCGTTTGCGGCTTGTCCGTCAGGTTGGTGAGGTCCAGCGCCAGCCGTGAGGTGTCCCCGCTTGCCAGGAAGCGCGGGGTGTTAAGCTCGGTAATGACCGGCGCGGCAACCACAACCTTGCTTTCACTGCTGCCGAAATCGTCTTCCGTCCAGGCCTGCGCCATCAGACGCAGCTCACCGTTGAAATCACCAATCGGCAGCGTAATCGTGCCTTCTCCATTGGCATCCAGCGTAACCGGCTGTGCCTGCTGGGCAATAATGGTGACGTGGTTCACCGGCGGCTTACCGCCGCGCTTAAGCTCATCACCGTCACCACCAAAGCGCAGCGCGGCCAGGCGGCCCTGCCCTTCGATGACCTGGCCGTAGATATCGTAAATGTCCGCGCCATAGCGCTTCTGGCCGAAGAAAGCCTGCCACGGATCGGGCGTAACATAATCGGTAATATTCAGCACGCCGCTGTCCACCGCAGAGACAAGCACATTCACTTTCTGCGGCACCGCACCCTCTTTCACGCTGGCTTTCACCTTCACTGAGAGCGTCTGGTTTGGACGCATTTTCTGCGGGTTATCGAGCGCAATGTTCAGACGGCGATTTTCATCGCCCATCGGCAGATGCAGCAGGCCGACCGCGCGTTTCGGCGTGGCGGATTTGGATTTATCACCAGGACGCACCACCAGCGTGCTCAGGTACAGATCGTGACGCTTCCAGGCTTTGTCAACCGGGATAGCGAGATCAAGCCCGTTTGCCGGTACGTCGATCTCTTTCCACCACAGCGGCCCTTCGCTGGACTCGATCATCGCATAGCCCTTACCTGCTGCCGGCGCTGCAATATGCAGATTAATGGTATCGCCTGGCTGATAGGCTGGCTTATCCATTTTAAGCGTCACACGGTCAGGCCGAGCGGCCCCGGTGCCGTCGCTGTTATCCTGCCAGCTGTAGCCTGCCCAGAAGCGCACGCTGCTGACCATCTCATCAGGCGCTTTAACTTCCAGACGGTATGAGCCCCACTCCACCGGGAAGGTGACTTTACCCGTCTCGTCAGCCTTGAGAGTCAGCTCCTGCTCGCCTTCGACCAGATCTTTCTGATCGAACTGAGACTGCCAGCCTTCGCTCTCAGACCAGTTCCAGAAATAGTCGCGGCGCTCACGGATCAGGCGTACCTGTAAACCGGAAACCGCTTTTTTCGCTCCGCTGGCATCGGCGTAAACGATGTCGAAGCTGGCATTGCCGTTCTCGTCAACAATCGGTTGGTTGACGGTGGTATCGGTTCGGTAGTCGTAAACGGCTTTACTGGCGAACTGAGGGCGGATACCCGGCAGCTCAGCCGCCGGCCAGATTGCCTGCTCAGCGCGACGCGTCACCGGACGACCGCCCGACTCCAGCAGGCTGGCCTGCAGGATCAGCTGCAGCGGAGAGTGCACTTCTTTCCACTGGCTTTCGGTAGAAACCTGTCCACGCCCCTGCTCATCAAGCGTAAGCTGAACTTCATCCAGACTGCGGCTCAGGTTCTCCTCAGCTATATCGCCAAACTGGAAGCCCGGCAGCGCAGCCACCGCGTCACGCAGCGGACGCAGGAAAAGCTGGCCCTGCAGAGAATTACCGTTGGCCGGTGCGCCATACAGGTAATAGCCCACCACGTTAAAGCCCACGTTATCCTGCGGTGAAACCGGCGTTTTTTGTCCGCTCAGGTTCAATGCCATACGCTCGGGCATGAAGTCTTCGACGTGGAAGTCCCACAGGCGCTGCAGGTTATCCCCCGTGTTGGCACGGATATGCCACATACCGGTCTGCGCTCCGCTGTCCAGCGGATAGTTAAAGCGATAGAGCCCATTCTTTGGCTTGACGACAATCGTACGCGCGACCTGTCCATCCGGGCGCAGCACGTCAAGCTTCACGGGCTGATCGGGAAGCGGCTTACCGTCACTGTCGCGCAGTAAGCCGTTGAGGATCACCGTTTCACCCGGACGATAGAGATCGCGCGGGCCAAACATGAAGAATTGCTTGCTGTAGCCGGGGCTACCGGCAATATCGAACTCCGCCAGATCCAGCGCCGGAAGCTTGAGGTCAAGCAGCGTGGTCTGGCCGTCTTTGCTCGCCAGAATCAGCGCGGCTTCTTTGTCCGTTTCAAGCTTCGCATGACCGTCGGCATCGCTCTTCGCCTCAGCGAGAGTCTGGCCTTTGTCGTTCAGCAGCGTGACAGTCACGCCGGACTGCGCCGCACCGTTTTCCAGACTCTGAGTGAAAATATCCAGGCGGTTATGGTAACGGTGAGCGGACAGACCAATATCGCTTAAGGTAAAGAGCGTTGCGGCATTACTGTAGTTGTAGTGCCCTGCCTGGTTCATGACCGCGATGTAAACGCCAGACTGCTGGAGCGGTTTAATATCCTTCAGGGGCAACAGCAATTTTTCGCGCGTATTGCGCGCTGGATTAAGATCGAATCGACCGGTGTAAACCAGCTCCGCCATCTTCAGCAGGTTATCGGATTCCCAGTTGGTCAGCGAGTTACGGTACTCCCACTGGCTGACAAGGGAGGCCAGCGATTCCGGCTTCACGCGGTAAAAGTTGACATCGACATTGTTGACGTTGAGCGCCATCACCGGCAGGCCTTCCACCACCTTACCCGGCAGCAGCGAGCCGCGGCTGGCAAAACCAACGGTGGGTTCAATGTCCCGGGTGGTCAGGGCTTTTTCATAATCAATGCCAAACGTCGCTTTGTTCAGCGCCTGCAGGTCACGTTCAACGGTGACGACCAGGTTACGGTTAGGTTCCAGATGGCGCAGTCGAAGCTCTTTCAGGTTAGGCGCAAGTTCCCACGCCCCGTCAACCTTGCCGCTTTTCTTATCCACGACATGCACCGTTTTGGCGAAATCCTGCTCGGGATTTAGCGGAACAGAAAAGGTCAGCACCAGCGTGGCGGCACCGTCAAGCTGAACTTCTGAGGTATCCAGCAACGTCAGCGCTTTTCCCTGACTCTGGGCAGCCAGTTTAGCCAGAGTTTCAGCATTGGGCTTTTCCGCGGCTTTCGGTGTGGATGCGGTGGATGCCGCGGGAGCCGCAGCCTGAGATTTATCGTCGCTATTATCACAGCCGACAAGCGTAAACGTGGTAAGCAACGCAAGAGAGAGCGCGGCTAAGCGAAACGGTTTCATCCTTTATCCCTGGCCCATGGAGCCTGTTGGTCGTCGTCCGGATAAGTATTATCCGCAAGTTTCATTAATTCAAAAAGGCCAATTTTAAAATCTGGAAAGCCCCTCGCAGAATGGCATCACGTCGCTACAACGGGATGGAACCGCGATCACAGCACATAACGTCACATGTTACCTTTCAGGTCATTTGTTTTTAAAACAAGAAGATAGCTGGCTAAGCTCGCCTGAAGGCTGCTAGTTTTATGACCATGACGCACCCCGAGTGCGCGGTTCAAAAAGAGAGAAAGCCATGAAACGAGCCGTGAACGCCCTACAAAATTTCGGAAAATCATTGTATGGACCGGTCCTTATCTTACCGATCGTCGGTCTGTTTATCGCCTTTGGTAACGTTCTGGGTAACGGTAATCTCGCTGAATACCTGCCGTTTCTGGGCCATCCGCTGATTCAGCATCTTGGTCAGCTTATCGCGAAATCTGCCGTGTCGGTGCTGGTCAACCTGGCGCTGGTGTTTGCCGTCGGGATCCCGATTGGTCTGGCGACGCGTGATAAAGGCTATGCCGCGCTGATTGGTCTGGTGACCTTCGTCGTGTTCATCAACGCCATGAACGTCACGCTGCAGCTGCAGGGCGCGCTGGCGCCAGCGGCCCAGATGAAAGCGGCCGGGCAGACCATGGTACTGGGCGTACAGGTGCTGGAGATGGGCGTTTTTGCCGGGATCCTGACCGGGGCGCTCTCCGGCTATCTGTACAATAAATACTCCGGCGTACAGTTTAATGGCGCGATGGCGATTTACTCCGGCCACTGTTTTGTCGCCATCGTCATGCTTCCCGTCTCCATGCTGCTCGGCGTGGTGATGAGTGAACTGTGGCCGTTTGCCCAGCACGGCATTAGCGCCCTGGCGCTGGCCATCAAAGGCTCCGGGCCGTTTGGCGTGGCAATCTACGGTTTCCTGGAACGTATTCTGGTCCCCACCGGCCTGCATCATCTGGTTTATACCCCGTTCCTCTATACCGAGCTGGGCGGCGCGCAGGAAGTGTGCGGCGCAACCTATCAGGGCGCGCGCAATATCTACTTCGCCGAGATGGCCTGCCCGGACGTGAAGCAGCTCAGCAGCACCGTAGTGTGGGACGCGCGCGGCATCAGCAAGATGTTCGGCCTGCCAGCCGCAGCCCTGGCGATGTACATGACCGCAAAGCCAGAGCGTAAAGCCATTGCGAAAGCCATTCTGATCCCGGCGGCGCTGACCTCTCTGCTGGTCGGCGTGACCGAGCCGATTGAGTTCTCCTTCCTGTTCGTCGCTCCGCTGCTGTTCGTGGTGCACGCGGTGCTGACCGGCATCGGCATGATGCTGTTCTCGCTGCTGGGCGTTCACGCCATCGGCGCCAACGGGATTATCGACTTCATCCTCTACAACCTGCCGCTCGGCACGGAGAAGTCCAACTGGCCGATTTACATCGTGGTCGGGCTGATCATGTTTGCCCTCTACTTCGTGGTGTTCCGCTTCCTGATCCTGCGCTTCAACATGAAAACGCCGGGCCGTGAGGATGACGATCGGGAGACGCGCCTCTACAGCAAGCAGGAGTACCAGGCGAAGGGCAATAACGACGGGCTGGGCGAATCCATCGTGACGGGTCTGGGCGGTAGGGAAAACATTGAGGTGGTGGACAACTGCTACACCCGCTTACGCGTCACGGTGAAGGACGTCGCCATTATCGACGAGCCGCGGCTCAAGGCGACCGGCGCGAAAGGGATTATCAAACAAGGTAACAACGTTCAGGTGGTCTACGGGCTGCACGTCAAAAAAATGCGAGAAGCCGTTGAGACGTTTCTCTGAAAGGAGCTAAAGATGTTTACACCCCCATTTATTCTGTCGATTGCCGGCGGCGGCAGCACCTACACGCCGGGCATTGTGAAAAGCCTGATGGTGCGCCTGCAGGATTTCCCGCTGGCCGAAATCCGCCTTTATGACATCGACGAGGCGCGTCAGAACACCATTGCGCCCGTCGTCGAAAAGGTCATTCGCGACCACAGCCAGAGCATCAAGTTCACCGTCACCAGTGACCCGGAAGTGGCGTTCAGCGGCGCGCATTTCGTCTTCGCCCAGATGCGCGTTGGCCAGTACAAGATGCGCGAGCAGGATGAGAAGATCCCGCTGCGCCACGGCGTGGTCGGCCAGGAAACGTGCGGGCCCGGCGGCCTGGCCTACGGACTGCGCACGATCCTGCCAATGGTGGAGCTTATCGATCTGGTGGATCGCTACGCGCATGAAAAAGCCTGGATCGTGAACTACTCCAACCCGGCGGCGATCGTCGCGGAGGGCGTGCGCCGCCTGCGGCCAAATGCGCGGGTGCTGAACATCTGCGATATGCCGGTGGCCGCGATGCGCAATATGGGGGCGATTCTGGGTGTCGATCGCCGCAGGCTGGAGGTGGACTACTTCGGACTGAACCACTTCGGCTGGTTTACCCGCGTGCTGGTGGACGGCGAAGACAAGCTTCCCGAGCTGCGTAAACATATCGCGAAGTTTGGCCTGCTGACGGAAGATGCGGCCAAAACCGACCCGCAGCATTCCGATCCTTCGTGGGTAAAAACCTGGCGCAACATTAAGCCGATCATGGACAACTTCCCGGAGTATCTGCCGAACCCGTATCTGCAGTACTACCTGATGCCGAACCAGATTGTAGAGCATCAGAACCCGGACTATACCCGCGCCAATGAAGTCATGGACGGGCGCGAGAAAAAGCTGTTCGCCGCAGCTGAAGAATACAAGCGCACCGGGATCCTGCCGGATGCCTTCCACGTGGGCGTTCACGGCGAGTTTATCGTCGATGTTGCCTGCTCGCTGGCCTTTAACCTGCGGAGCCGCCACCTGGTGATGGTGGAGAACCGCGGGGCGATTACTAACCTGCCTTATGATGCCGTGGTGGAAGTGCCCGCTTATATCACCTCCGAAGGGCCAGAACCGATTCGCGTCGGTCAGGTGCCGCTGTTCCATCAGACCCTTTTGCAACAGCAGCTCGCCTCTGAACAGCTGCTGGTGGAGGCCACCATCGAGGGCAGCTATGAGAAAGCACTGCAGGCGTTTACCCTCAACCGCACCGTGCCGACCATGGAACATGCAAAAGTGATTCTGGATGAGATGATCGAGGCCAACCGCGACTACTGGCCTGCGCTGCAAAAAGCCTGGCAGGACGGCGAAACGGTGAAAAAATAGGGGCTTGCTCGCGAGTTGAACGTGGTTTGCTTGTCGGTGTCAGAAAAAACACCGACAATCCTTTTTTACGGAAAAGAATGGAGGCAACCCATGTCCACCTCATATTTTGTCGCCGCCGACTGGCTGATTGAGCACGGTGACGATCCGGAAGTTCAGATAATTGACGCGCGTATGGCCCCGCCAGGGCAAGAGCATCGTGACGTGCCCGGTGAATACCGTGCAGGGCATCTGCCTGGCGCGGTATTTTTTGATATCGAAGCCCTCTCCGATCGCAACTCTCCCCTGCCGCACATGCTGCCGCGCCCGGAAGCATTTTCCGTGGCGATGCGCGAGCTGGGCGTCAGCAAAGACAAACACCTTGTTGTCTATGATGAAGGTAACCTCTTCTCCGCACCTCGCGCGTGGTGGATGCTGAAAAACTTCGGCGTGGAAAAAGTCTCTATTCTGGCGGGCGGGCTGGCGGGCTGGAAGCGCGACGAGCTGCCGCTGCAGCAGGGCGACATGACGCTGCCGGAAGGCGAATTCGACGCCACGTTCGACGCGCACGTGGTAAAACGCCTGACCGACGTGCTGGTCGTGAGCCATGAAAAAACGGCGCAAATCGTCGATGCCCGTCCTGCTCCGCGCTTCAATGCAGAAGCGGATGAACCGCGTCCAGGGCTGAAGCGCGGACATATTCCGGGGGCGCTGAACGTGCCGTGGGGCGATCTGGTGTTTGAGGGCGAGCTGAAAACCACCGACGAGCTGCGGGCTATTTTTGACCGTGCTGGCGTTGATTTACATCGTCCGATTATTGCCAGCTGCGGCTCCGGCGTAACGGCCTGCGTGGTGATCCTGGCGCTCGCCACGCTCGGCGCGCGCGACGTCACGCTTTACGACGGCGCCTGGAGCGAATGGGGCGCGCGTGACGATCTTCCTGTCGAACCCGCGAAATAATGGATAACCGCCTGGCCACGCTGTTAACGCGCGGTGCGTCGCTGACCCGCGCGGAGTATCGCGTCCTCGCCCACCTCACGGAGCACCCGCTGCTGGTGGGCAACATCACGGTGCGAGAGCTGGCGCAGGCGACATTTGTTTCTACCGCCACCATCATGCGGCTGTGTCAGAAGCTGGGGTTTAGCGGCTTTAGCGAGTTTATCTGGCACTGCAAGCAGCTGCTCTCCGACACGCCGCATATTGCCGCCCAGGCGCCCTCCCTTCCAGAACTCCCGGTGCTGTTTAATCAGTTTATCGCCAACTATCAGCACACCTTCCAGTGGGTCACGCAGGAGAAGCGCCAGCAGTTTGCCGACCTGCTGCGCCAGAAAGAGAGCTTCTTTCTCTACGGGGCCGGGTTTTCCTATCTGTTTGCGGAGTACCTGACCAAGAAGCTGCAGGTGCTGGGCAAAACGGCGTTTATCTCCGGGCCGGGAGACAGCCGGAATATTTTCCTCAGCAACGCCTCACGCTATCAGGTGTTTATTGCCGTCTCGCGCAGCGGCGAAACGGAGCAGGTGCTGGATAAAGCGCGGATTGCCAAAAACGTCGGTATGACGATTGTCGCGTTTACCCGCGCCTCGGCCAATACGCTGGCGGGGATGGCGGACGTGCATTTTGCCCTCTATGACGAAGCGGTACACTTCGCAGCCGAAGCCGCGGGGGTGACGTCGTTTGAGTCGAATCTGGTGCTGCTGATGGATTTACTGCTGCTGGAAGCAACGGGGTGATATTCACCCCGCCGTAATCAGATGATGCGGTTGGTTTTGAGATCGCGCAGGAAGCCGCCCCAGCGACGCTCGTAGAACGGCGTGATGTGCTCTGTAATAAAGTGGCTGATGCCCTTCTCGCCGTTCTTCACCTGGCAGATATCAATCGGCTCGTCGCCCGGCAGCGTGTCGGTCGCCACGCTTCCCGCGGCCTGAATAATTTCGTCGATATCGCCGTCCGCCTCAATACCAATCAGCAGTACCGGATGCTCGTCCGCGCGCTCTTTAATGGAGCAGAGAAACGCACGCCTGACAGGCTTGAGCGTTTTGAACAGCGTCGTGAGGGAATCAATCATCTGCGCGGGCGGCTCGGCTACTTCAGACAGCAGCAGCGTTTCGCCCCCTTCCAGCACTTCCTGGGTGCTGAGCGGGTTGCCCTCTTCACCTATCAGATGGCTGATTTCACGCGGCGTAAACTCTTTCCCGGTCGGCAGCTTCGCGTTAAGGAACAGCGTCTGGCCCAGCGTCATTTCGAACAGGGTACGCACCGGCATCACCACGAACGCCTGTTCGTCTTCTACCGCTTCCTGCAGGGCTTCCAGCGAGGTAAAGAACGGGATTACCGACGTGCCGTCGTCTTTCTCCCAGTGCAGCAGATCCAGCGCGCTGTCTTCTACAACCTGCTCACCTTCCGCCGCGGTGCCCGGCACCCAGACGGTGGATTCCAGCAGGGTGCGGAAAAATGCCGGACGGTGGGCGGGCTCGATCGCCGCCAGCTCCAGCAGGGTTTCTAATTCGTTTTTGGTTTCGGACATAGTTTGGCTACTTCACAATTGCCCGGCGGCGCTACGCTTGCACGGGCCTACGGGTTTTGTAGGCCGGGTAAGCGCAGCGCCACCCGGCAAAAAGATTACTCCGCCGTCAGCAGGTTCGCCACGGTACGCACGCCCAGACCGGTCGCCCCAGCGGACCACTGCTCAACCGCCGCTTTACGGTAGGTTGCCGAGCAGTCGATGTGCAGCCAGCCTTCGTGATAATTCTCAACGAAGTGGGACAGGAAGCCTGCCGCCGTGCTTGCACCCGCAGGGTACGCCGCGCTCGCGGTGTTGTTCAGCTCGGCAAAGTTGGACGGCAGCTGGCTGCGGTGGAACTCGGCCAGCGGCAGACGCCAGAACGGTTCGTTTTCGGCAGCGGCGCTTGCCAGCAGGCGAGCAGCCAGCTTGTCGTCGAAGCTGAACAGCGCATGGTAGTCGTTGCCCAGGGCGGTTTTTGCCGCGCCGGTCAGGGTCGCCATGTCGATAATCAGCTCTGGCTTCTGGGCTGACGCGTCGATCAGGCCATCGGCCAGCACCAGGCGGCCTTCGGCGTCGGTGTTCATCACTTCGACGTTTTTGCCGTTGCGATAGCGAATGATGTCGCCCAGCTTGAAGGCGTTACCGCTCACCATGTTGTCCGCGCAGCACAGATACAGCTTCACGCGCTTGTTCAGACCGCGGGTGATGGCGAACGCCAGCGCGCCGGTGATAGTTGCCGCGCCGCCCATGTCGGACTTCATGGAGTCCATGAACGCGCTCTGCTTCAGGCTGTAGCCGCCGGTATCGAAGGTGATGCCTTTACCCACCAGGCAGGCAAATACTGGCGCCGCTTTATCGCCGGTTGGGTTGTAATCCAGCGCCAGCAGGACCGGAGGGCGCTCGGAACCGCGGCCCACGGTGTGGATGCCCATGTAATTCTGCTCGCGCAGGTCTTCACCTTTGGTAATTCGGTAGGACATCTTGTCGCCCGCCACGCCACACAGCAGGTCAACCGCGCGCTGCGCCAGCTGCTCCGGACCGAGCTCTTCCGCCGGTGCGTTGATGGTGTCACGCACCCAGTCGATGATTTGCAGGCGGCTTTCCAGCTCTTTTTGACCGGCAGCGTCGAGGTTCGCCCACTCAATTTTTCGGGTGCCTTTCGGCCCTTTGTAGCCAGCCCAGAATGCCCAGCTGCGGTCGGTATCCCAGCCTTCGCCTTCCAGGGACACATGCTTAATGCCCAGGCCGTCAATTTTACGCGCGGCGCGCTGGATCAGGCCCAAATCATCGTTGCCCGTCAGGTGCAGGGTAATGCCGTCGTTGTTGATGCTGTAGGTGGCTTTCTCGCCCCAGCGCGCATCGGCTGGCTGCGTAGAGAGCGTAATCTTCATCGCTTCGGTCATTTTATTTATCCTTATTAGCAAACGGGCCGCCTGAAGGCAGCCCATAGAGTCTCTTTCCACTAAATGATTCGCGTTGCAGGAAGGCGGCAAGCGAGTGAATCCCCGGGAGCAGAGATAACTCTGTGACCGGGGTGAACAAGCGCAGCCAACGCATCGGCAACGTGAAGCATGACGTGGAAATTATTCTGCTTCATCTAACCAGACTAACAGAATCGCCTCCAGAATTTTTTCATTGGATGCGTTTGGGTCGTCGTCGAAATCCTCTAAATCGCAGATCCACTGATGCATGTCGGTGAATCGTACGGTCTTAGGATCGAGATCCGGGTTTGCGTCGTAGAGCGCTTCGCCGATTTCACGGCTGTCTGTCCACTTAAGTCCCATATCAATGCTCGCGTGCGTGGTTGATGGTGTAGCGTGGGAATTCCACGACCAGATCTTCATCGGTCACCGCGGCCTGGCAGCTCAGGCGGCTGTCAGGCTCCAGACCCCATGCTTTATCCAGCATGTCGTCTTCGTCTTCGGTGCTCTCGGCGAGAGAGTCAAAACCTTCACGCACGATGCAGTGGCAGGTGGTGCAGGCACAGGATTTTTCACAGGCGTGTTCCACTTCGATACCTGCACGCAGGGCAACATCGAGAATGGTTTCACCGGTCTTCGCTTCCAGAACAGCGCCATCCGGACAGAGGTCCGCATGAGGCAAAATAACAATCTTTGGCATATTAAACCTCGTCCACGGACTGGCCTTTCAGCGCGACGCGGACAGATTTGTCCATGCGGCGAGCAGCAAAGTCCTGGGTTTGTTTATCAACGTTTTTAATGGCTTCTTCTATTGCGTCAGCGTCATTGCCTTCTGCTACTGCGCTTAAGCGCGCGGCAGCGTCGTCAATCACCTGACGCTCAGCGGCGCTTAACAGCGCGGCATCGGCAGCGAGCGCGCCGTTCAGGCTCTCCAGCACGCGGGCGGCTTCAACTTTCTGTTCAGCCAGCATACGCGCCTTCACATCCTGCTCGGCGTAGCTCATTGAGTCCTGAATCATGGAGGCGATTTCGCCATCGGTCAGGCCGTAGGACGGCTTCACCTGAATGGACGATTCCACGCCGGTGGATTTTTCCATCGCCGTGACGCTCAGCAGACCGTCGGCATCCACCTGGAAAGTGACGCGAATATGCGCCCCGCCCGCAGGCAGCGCCGGGATGCCGCGCAGCGCAAAGCGCGCCAGAGAGCGGCAGTCCTGCACCAGCTCGCGTTCGCCCTGCATCACGTGGATAGACATCGCGGTCTGACCATCTTTGAAGGTCGTGAACTCCTGCGCGCGCGCCACCGGAATAGTGGTGTTACGCGGGATCACTTTCTCCACCAGGCCGCCCATGGTTTCTAAACCCAGCGACAGCGGGATGACGTCCAGCAGCAGCATTTCGCTGTCCGGCTTGTTGCCGACCAGAATATCAGCCTGGATTGCGGCGCCCACGGCAACCACTTTGTCCGGGTCGATGGAGGTCAACGGCGTGCGGCCAAAGAATTCGCCCACGCGCTCGCGCACCAGCGGCACGCGGGTCGAACCGCCGACCATGACCACTTCCAGCACCTCGTTCGCCTCAACGCCCGCATCTTTCAGTGCGCGACGGCAGGCCAGCAGGGTGCGTTTCACCAGCGGGGCAATCAGATCGCTGAACTGGTCGCGGGCGATCTCACCCTGCCAGCCCGCAACGTTTACGGTAACCGTCTGCGCATCGCTCAGGGCGATTTTGGCGTCGATAGCCGCATCCAGCAGTTCACGCTGCACGCGCGCATCGCTACGATCGCTGATGCCCGCCTGCTCGCGAATATAATCTGCCAGCAGATGGTCGAAGTCATCGCCGCCCAGCGCGGAATCCCCGCCGGTCGCCAGCACTTCAAATACCCCGCGGCTTAAGCGCAGGATCGAAATATCAAAGGTACCGCCGCCGAGATCGTAAACCGCAATCACCCCTTCCTGACCGGAGTCGAGGCCGTAGGCAATCGCCGCCGCCGTCGGTTCGTTCAGCAGGCGCAGCACGTGCAGGCCTGCCAGACGCGCGGCGTCTTTGGTGCCCTGACGCTGTGCGTCGTCAAAATAGGCCGGAACGGTGATGACTACGCCGTCCAGATCGCCGCCAAGCGTCGCCGTCGCGCGCGCCGCCAGCGCTTTGAGGATGTCGGAGGAAACGCGAATCGGGTTCAGCAGACCGGCCGCGGTCGCAATCATCGGCAGGCCGTTTTCACTGGCCTGCAGCTGATACGGCAGATGCGGATAGCGGGTCTGAATATCGGCCAGAGAGCGGCCCATCATGCGCTTTACGGAGCTGATGGTGTTGGCCGGATCGCGCGCGGCGTTGGCGCGGGCGTCATAGCCGACCGCGTGACCCTGCTGCTGGTAGTGGACCACGGAAGGCAGCAGATGGCGGCCCTGCTCGTCGGCCAGCGTTTCCGCCTGGCCGCTGCGCACGGTCGCCACGAGGGAATTGGTGGTGCCCAGATCGATACCCACCGCCAGACGACGCTGGTGCGGTGCGGCACTTAAGCCAGGCTCACTAATTTGTAATAAGGCCATAATTGCTTCCGAAATTAAAAATCGAGCAGCTTTTCTTCGAGTTGTTCAGCACTGCTTCGCAGTTTATCGAGAAAACGGAGTTTGCGCACAGTGTCTGCCGCCGCGTCCCAGGTCTCGTTGTTCAGTTGCTCCACCATCTGCTGATGGCGGGTATCGAACATGCCCCTCACGCGCGTGATGAAGCTTTCCAGACGCGCTTCGTCTTTGGCCTGTTCAATCTCATCCAGCTCTTCACGAAGCTCCAGCTGTTCCATCAGAAACGCGGTATCGCGCACGGTATGCTGTTCGCTCGCCAGATCGAAACCGTGGAGCGAGAGCAGATATTCTGCACGCGCCAGCGGATGGCGCAGCGTCTGCCAGGCCTGGTTGATGGTCGCAGAGTGCGATACCGCAGCCAGCTGTTCTGCCTGAGTACCACTGGCGAATTTATCCGGATGATACTGACGCTGAAGATCCTGAAAACGGATCGTCAGCGCCTGGAGATCAATCGGGTATTGAGCGGGTAGTCCGAAGAGAGTGAAGTAATCCATAACAATCTCAGGGGTAGCCTGTTAGAACAAACCCCACGCGCAGCAGGTAAGCCACGGTGGGGTTTCGGATGACGCGCGGTTAAACGTGGAAGCTTTCGCCGCAACCACACTCGTCTTTGACGTTCGGGTTCGTGAATTTGAACCCTTCGTTCAGGCCTTCTTTAACGAAGTCCAGCTGAGTGCCGTTGAGGAATTGCAGGCTTTTGCCATCGACCACCACCTTCACGCCCTTGTCTTCAAACACGGTGTCGTCAGACGCCGGCTCGTCAACAAACTCCAGTACGTAAGCCATACCAGAACAGCCGGAGGTACGTACGCCCAGTCGCAGGCCAAAGCCTTTACCACGGTTCGCCAGAAAAGAGCTTACTCGCGCGGCAGCGCTGTCGCTAAGGGTAATCGACATACTCAAACCTCAATTATTTTGCTTCACGTTTGCTTTTATAGTCCGCAATGGCGGCTTTGATCGCGTCTTCTGCCAGAATTGAACAGTGAATTTTCACCGGTGGCAGTTCGAGTTCTTCAGCAATATCCGTGTTCTTGATTGCCTGTGCTTCGTCCAGGGACTTGCCCTTCACCCATTCGGTGACCAGGGAGCTGGACGCGATAGCAGAACCGCAGCCGTAGGTCTTGAAGCGCGCGTCTTCAATGATACCTTCATTGTTGACTTTAATCTGCAACTTCATCACGTCGCCACACGCCGGTGCGCCAACCATGCCGCTACCGACAGATTCGTCGCTGTTGTCAAATGAGCCAACGTTGCGCGGATTCTCGTAATGATCGATGACTTTTTCGCTGTATGCCATGATTGAATTCTCCTTATGTACCGATTAGTGATGTGACCATTCAATGCTGTTCAGATCCACGCCCTGCTTGAACATTTCCCACAGTGGAGAAAGGTCGCGCAGACGGCCGATGGAGTTGCGAACCAGCTTGATGGTGTAGTCAATCTCTTCTTCGGTAGTGAAACGACCTAAAGAGAAACGGATAGAGCTGTGCGCCAGCTCGTCGGTCATGCCCAGCGCGCGCAGCACGTAGGATGGCTCCAGGCTTGCAGACGTACAGGCAGAACCGGAAGAAACGGCCAGGTCTTTCAGCGCCATGATCAGCGATTCGCCTTCAACATAGTTGAAGCTGACGTTGAGGATGTTCGGTGCGCCCTGCTCGAGATCGCCGTTCAGATACACTTCTTCCATATCTTTCACGCCGTCCCACAGACGGTTACGCAGCGTGCGCAGGCGCGCCATCTCGGTTTCCATCTCTTCTTTTGCAATGCGGTACGCTTCGCCCATGCCCACGATCTGGTGAACAGGCAGAGTGCCGGAACGCATGCCGCGCTCGTGACCGCCGCCGTGCATCTGTGCTTCGATGCGGATACGCGGTTTACGACGAACGTACAGCGCGCCGATCCCTTTCGGGCCATAAATTTTGTGGCCGGAGAAGGACATCAGGTCCACTTTCAGCTGGCTCAGATCGATAGGCAGTTTGCCCACGCTCTGGGTCGCGTCAACGTGATAGATGATACCGCGCGCGCGGCACATTTCGCCGATGGTCGCGATGTCCTGAACGACGCCGATTTCGTTGTTAACGTGCATGATAGAAACCAGAATGGTGTCATCACGCATGGCCGCTTCGAGCTCTTTCAGGTCGATAATCCCGTTGCTCTGAGGCGCCAGGTAAGTCACTTCGTACCCTTCACGCTCCAGCTGGCGGCAGGTATCCAGCACGGCTTTGTGTTCGGTTTTGCTGGTGATGATGTGCTTGCCTTTTTTCTGATAAAAGTTGGCTGCACCTTTGATCGCCAGGTTGTCGGATTCGGTCGCACCGGAGGTGAAAACAATCTCACGCGGGTCGGCACCCACCAGGTCGGCAATCTGATTACGGGCGATATCAACCGCCTCTTCAGCATGCCAGCCAAAACGGTGTGAACGGGAAGCTGGGTTACCAAAGTTTCCGTCCAGGGTCAGACACTGCATCATTTTCTCGGCAACACGCGGGTCCACCGGCGTGGTTGCGGAGTAATCGAGATAAATCGGTAATTTCATTGCTCTTTAAACTCCGTACATCGCTTCAATGCAAGGAATCAGGCAACCGGCTGGATGTACGACCGAGTACGCGGGGCGTGACCGCCCCGGCCTGATTCTGAAATCTTTATCGTTTTATTACGCGCGCAGTTTGACGTCGATAGCGTCCTGCGCGCGGGTGCTGCGTTGGGAATCCTGACCATGCTGACGACCAGAGACATCCAGAACTTCCTGGTTATTGACCAGTTCACCCAGGGTGATGTTGTTCAGGAAGCCGGTGAGACGGTCGCTCAGATCGCGCCACAGCGCGTGGGTCAGGCATTTATCGCCGCCCTGGCAGCCGCCTTTACCCTGGCAACGGGTCGCGTCAACGGATTCGTCAACTGCGCTAATCACTTCACCAACTGCAATACTGCCCGCGTCTTTACCCAGCAGATAACCGCCGCCTGGGCCACGAACGCTGGAAACCAGTCCATTTTTACGCAGTCTGGAGAACAGCTGTTCCAGGTAAGAGAGGGAGATCCCTTGTCGTTCAGAAATATCAGCCAACGGAACCGGGCCCGCTTCGGAGTTGAGCGCAACGTCCAGCATCGCGGTCACGGCATAACGCCCTTTAGATGTCAGTCTCATGTCTTACTTAACCTCAAACTCGCCCCTGCCCGGGGTTTTTTATTGTAAAATGGGGGTATTGCATAGCAGGGCCAAGTCTGACATTCCTGACTAAAATGGTCAACTATTTACTTGACTGTTTTAGTCAGGTATTTAACCTTCTGTGCCTTCATAATACAGGTGCGGCCTGACGCCTTCACCCCAGCCCTCTCCCACGGGGAGAGGGGAAAATCGACACTATTCTTTATTTTTCTGCTCAATCGACGCCAGAATCCCGCGCAGGATGTTCAGCTCCTGGCTTTCCGGTCGCGCGCGGGTAAACATACGGCGCAGCTTGTTCATTACCTGGCCCGGGTGGCCTTCGCGGATAAAGCCGGTTGAGAGCAGCGTCTGCTCCAGGTGACCGTAGAAGCGCTCAAGATCGTCCACCAGCGGGTAGGCCGTTTCTTCTTTAGGCTCTACCTGTTTCTCCTGCGTCGCCAGCCACGCCATACGCACCTCATAGGCGATAACCTGCACCGCCATCGCCAGGTTCAGCGAGCTGTATTCCGGGTTCGCCGCGATGGCGACGTGATAATGGCACTTCTGCAGCTCGTCGTTGGTCAGGCCAACGCGCTCGCGGCCAAACACCAGCGCAACCGGAGCCTGTTCCGCTTCTGAGACGCTTTTCAGGCCGCATTCGCGCGGATCCAGCATCGGCCACGGCAGCGTGCGTGAACGTGCGCTGGTGCCAACAACAAGGCTGCAGCCGGCCAGCGCTTCGTCAAGGGTATCGACGATCTGGGCGTTACCGATCACGTCGCTGGCACCGGCCGCCAGGGCGATAGCCTGCGAGTCAGGTTTCACCAGCGGATTAACCAGCCACAGGTTCGTTAAGCCCATGGTTTTCATAGCGCGAGCAACGGAGCCCATGTTGCCGGTGTGCGATGTTTCGACCAGCACGATTCGAATGTTTTGCAGCATAATTTTTAATGTCTGAATTCAGCGTCTGAAGAATATTCCGGCATATTATCATAAACGGGAGACATAATCCGATCCCACTGCTATACTCTGCGCCGATTTTCCTGTTCTTTAACATCCAGTGAGAGAGACCGATGCATCCGATGCTGACCATCGCCGT
Source organism: Enterobacter sp. 61D5 (assembly GCF_034107965.1). Classification (NCBI taxonomy): domain Bacteria; kingdom Pseudomonadati; phylum Pseudomonadota; class Gammaproteobacteria; order Enterobacterales; family Enterobacteriaceae; genus Enterobacter; species Enterobacter sp. 61D5. The sequence goes on along the minus strand of NZ_JAWNFK010000004.1, from coordinate 46,842 downwards.
GCGCGCAGCGCGCAAGGCGGGTAATGTAATTGCCAAACACTACGAAACGCCAGACTCCGTAGAAACCAGCCAGAAAGGCAGCAATGATTTCGTGACTAACGTCGATAAAGCCGCAGAAGCGATTATTATCGAAACAATCCGCAAATCTTACCCGCAGCACACCATCATCACCGAAGAAAGCGGTGAACATGAAGGTACCGATCAGGATGTTCAATGGGTTATCGATCCACTGGATGGCACCACCAACTTTGTTAAACGCCTGCCACACTTCTCTGTGTCTATCGCAGTACGCATTAAAGGCCGTACTGAAGTCGCCGTTGTTTACGATCCAATGCGTAATGAACTGTTCACCGCCACCCGCGGTCAGGGCGCACAGCTGAACGGCTACCGTCTGCGCTGCAGCAACGCACGCGATCTGGACGGCACCATCCTGGCGACCGGTTTCCCGTTCAAGGCGAAACAGCACGCGACCACCTATATGAATATCCTGGGCAAACTGTTTACCGAATGCGCTGACTTCCGCCGCACCGGTTCTGCCGCGCTGGATCTGGCCTACGTGGCGACCGGCCGCGTTGACGGTTACTTCGAGCTGTCGCTGAAGCCGTGGGACTTTGCTGCGGGCGAGCTGATCGCACGTGAAGCAGGCGCCATCGTGTGTGATTTCACCGGCGGCCATAACTATATGTCTACCGGCAACGTCGTTGCAGGTAACCCACGCGTTGTTAAAGCCATGCTGGCCAACATGCGTGATGAACTGAGCGATGCGCTAAAGCGTTAATCCCGGTCATTCCCTCTCCCTGTGGGAGAGGGAATCCCAACTAAAACGGCCGCAATCCCCTTCCCACCGGCACCGCGCTCAACCACATCGTCACCGCCGCCACCAGCAGAATCACCCCGCCCGCCAGCGCAAGCGTTGTCCACCCTACCTGTCGCCACAGCACCGGCGTTTTATTGCCGCTGAGTTTGACCGCCAGCTGACGGAAGCTGTGTACCAGCAGCGCTAAAGACGAAATGGTGAGAGACGTTCCCGCCGCCATCGCCAGCGCAGAGAGCATTCCCCAGCCAAACACGCCAATCACCTTACTGAACAGCAGCACCATGATTGCCCCCGAGCACGGGCGCATGCCCATCGAGAGAACAATCATCAGCCGCGCGCGCCAGTCGTCACCGCTCTGCAACTGTTCCTGCGTGGGCATATGCTGATGCCCGCAGCCGCAGTTTTCATCATGAACGTGGTGCGGCGTAAAGGTTTTGAATTTCGGTTTTTGCAGCAGCACGCGCAGCTTTTTCAGCGCCCGCCAGCAGAGGATCAGCCCCAGCACGCCAACCAGTGCGTAGCTCCCCTTCTCCAGCCAGAAACTGCTCATGTGAAGCTGGCGCGCGGGAAGCTGCAACAGCGAAAGCACGACCACGACGAGCGCAATCGCCACACTGCCCTGAAGCAGCGAGGAGGCCAGCGTTAGCCCGATACTCGATTTCAGCTTCGACGGATGGGTGGCGAGCCAGGTCGTTATCACGATTTTGCCGTGTCCCGGCCCCAGCGCGTGCAGAACGCCATAGATAAAGCTGAACGCCAGCAGGGAACCGCCCGCTTTGGTCGGGTTCTCCGCCACCGCCTTCAGCAGACCGCTCATCTGCTGGTTGACCTCACGCTGCCAGACAATACTTTTCATCATCACCTGCGGCCAGGCCTGCCATAGCCAGAGCGAACCGCAAACGGCTAGCAGGAGAAAGAACGCCAGCGGCCAGAGGTGCAGCCAGCGGCGCGGTTTACGAACCGGAGAAGAGATCACTGACATTGTAACGTCACCTCCTGCGCGAACTGTTTACCCAATTCCATGTCCTCAGGCGGTGCATCTTCTTTATCAAGCGAGACCGCAAAGTTCAGCGTTTCTTCGCTGGGTTTCGGGGTGTGCACGCCAATTTTGCAGCTTTTTTGCAGGGCGTCCGGCAGCCGTACGTCGCTGTCTTTGTCATAGCGCATGTCGACATAGTAGGTAGGGTCAAAGGTGGAAAAACGGTACGTTTGCCCCGCCAGCGGCTGCGGATGCGCCAGAGGAAGCACGAACGTCAGCACCGCCTGGTGCCCTTCACGCGTCATACCGTATTCCGTGGGTCGGTTCAGAAATTTGACCTTTTGCCCGTTGTGCCAGAACTCCGTGAAGTAGTGCTGGCCAAGCACGTTGGCCATCACTTCCGCCGCCAGCTTTTTCCAGATTTCATCGCCGGGCTTCGCGTTTCCCGCATCGTAGAGCAGATCGGCCGAGGTGATTTCATCCATCGTCCAGCGCATCTTCAGGCCGCTCAGCTGCGTGCCGTCGGTGACCAGCTCGGTTTGAAGGTCAATAAAACTGTGAGGATGTGCGCTGGCGGTGAAGCTGATAACCGCCAAAAATAACGCCATCGCACTTTGTTTAACTGTTTGCATCAATTCCTCACGTCAAAAATTCTGTGATGTTCCCCAGCAATCCTGAGTGAAAGGCCTGCCGGCGCGCTTTTCAGCGCTCATCCTTTAGCTATTCTTATCAAACATTCACACTGGATACCCGACAGATGATGACGACGCTTGAAATTCCATCTGTGCTTTCCAGTTCGCAGCGCCGCTGCCAGGTGCTTTTGATGCTTTACCTGCCCGATGCTGCCGTCACCGCACAGAGCATAATTGCTGCCAACGGGGTGGACGACGCGATGGCACGGCAAGATATAGCCGAGACGCGCGATGAAATCCAGCGCTATCACCGGCTGGACATCGTCACGCACCACGACGGCAGCTACCGAATTGAAGGCTCAGCCCTGAATCAGCGTTTATGCCTGCTGCACTGGCTGCGTCGGGCGCTGCGGCTTTGCCCACAGTTTGTCTCGCACCAGTTTACCCCCGCATTAAAAACCGCGCTTAAACAACACGGCATTGCGCGGCCGCTATACGACGATGCGAACCTGCGGGCGCTGATCGGCTTCTGCTCCCGCAAGCTTCAGCGCCAGTTTGAATGCCGCGACGTCCAGTTTTTACAGCTTTATTTACAATACTGCCTTATTCAGCACCAGCTCGGGAATACGCCGCAGTTTTCTCACGTTCAGCGCAGCTGGACCCAGTCGAGAGGGGAGTATTTTACGGCCCAGGAGATCGTGCGTCACTGGAGACGGCGCGTGCCGCAGGGTGCGCACGGCGATGAACAGCTGTTTCTGGCGCTGCTGTTTATGATGCTCCGCACGCCCGATCCGGTGCTCGATAAACACCAGCAGGACCAGCGCTTGCGCCGGGCCATCGTGCGCATGGTCGCCCGTTTTCGCTCGCAGACCGGGATGAACTTCAGCGACGAGCAAGGGCTGACCGATCAGCTGTATATCCATCTTGCTCAGGCGCTGGACCGCTCGCTGTTTGAGATTGGCATCGACACTAGCCTGCCGGAGGAGATCCATCGCCTCTATCCCCGGCTGTTACGCACCACGAAGGAAGCGCTGTTTGAGCTGGAAGCGGAGTTTGGGCTGCGTTTTTCTGATGAAGAGATGAGTCTTGTCGCGGTGATTTTCGGCGCCTGGCTGATGCAGGAGACCGATCTGCACGAAAAACAGGTGATCCTGCTGACGGGAGACGATAAAGCCACCGAGGACCTGATTGAACAGCAGCTTCGCGAGCTGACGCTGCTGCCGCTCAACATTCGCTATCTGACGCTGCAGGCTTTCCAGAAAGAGGGGGCACCGCGCGAGGCCGCGCTGGTTATCACCCCCTACCCTACCGTCCTGCCGCTGTTCTCGCCGCCGCTGATACATGCCGTTGAGACATTGAACGCGCAGCAGCAAGAACATATTCGCGCCATGCTGGAATCATAGCGGCGCGCGAGCGGCCACTTTAGGGCGCACAACGATGGCGGGTAAGGCGACAAGCGCCATTACCCAGAAGACGCCATGCCCCAGATGCTGGTAGAGGAACCCCGCAAATACCGTCATGATCGCGATACTGCCCCCCATCGCAACCGCCGAATAGACGGCCTGCAGACGAATAACGTCCCCGCCCTCGCGCGCAGCGATATAGCGCATCGCCGCCAGATGACATACGGTAAAGGTGCCGCAGTGAAGAATTTGCGCCACAATAAGCCACGGCAGATCGGTCGTCCAGCCCATAATGCCCCAGCGCGCCACGCCGCACACGGCGGAAAGCAGCAGCAGGTCTCGCGCGCCAAAGCGACGGAACAATTTCTTGCTCAGGGCAAAAATAATAACTTCGGCCACCACGCCCAGCGACCACAGATAGCCCACTGCGGAAGCAGAGTATCCCGCCCCCTGCCAGTAGATGGCGCTGAAGCCATAGTACGCCGCATGCGCCCCCTGAAGCAGACAAACACACGCCAGAAAACGCCAGCTCTGAGCCACCAGGCTCCGCCAGGCGGGCCAGCCGGCGCTCTCCTGATGGCGGCTTTCCCCCTGCGGCATTATCGACGGCCGCAGCAGCATGCCCAGCAGCATTGAGGCAATACCGATACTCAGCAGGGCGAGAATGGCACGGTAATCGTAAAGGCTGACCAGTTTGCCCACCAGCGCAGAGCCGATCACAAAGGCAACTGAGCCCCACAGGCGCACGCGGCCGTAGTCCATGGTGATCTGCTTTTGCCAGGTGTTCGCCAGGGCATCCGTCAGCGGTACCAGCGGTGAGAAGAACAGGTTAAAGCCGACCATCACCACCATCAGCCAGGCAAACTGGTGGCTGACCCAGAAGCAGGCAACAAAGACCAGCGTCAGCAGAGCAAGAATGCGCACGGCCCTGATCAGCAAGGAGGGATCGCTGACGCGCGGGGCAATCAGCAGGCTGCCGAGGAAACGCGCCACCAGCCCTGCCCCCAGCAGGACACCGATGGTCTCAGGAGTCAGGCCGATACCCTTGAGCCAGACGCTCCAGAAGGGCAGAAAAATACCGTAGCTAAAGAAATAGGTGAAATAGCTGAGCGCCAGCCAGCGCGTGGAATGCAAGACCATGAATCCCTCCCGAAATCGAGGCCATAGTCTGGCGAGAATATAAAAATTAAGCAAGTCGATAGCCTGCTATAAATTAACGAAAAATTAACATAATGTGCAGTCGTCTGGCTTATGGCAGGGAATGAAAATATGTATTACGTTTAAATTACTCCACTTGCAGAGGTTTTTCTGCCATGAACACTCTACGTTATTTCGATTTTGGTCAGTCGCGTCACCTGCTGCTGCTGATTGGCCGCATCGCGCTTGTGGTGCTGTTTATTATCTTTGGTTATCCAAAACTGACGGGGTTTAGCGGCACCGTACAATATATGACCTCGCTGGGTGCGCCGATGCCCATGCTGGCGGCCATTATTGCGGTGGTGATGGAAGTGCCTGCCGCTATCCTGATCGTCCTGGGCTTTTTCACCCGTCCTCTCGCGGTACTGTTTGTATTCTATACGCTGGGCACGGCGATTATCGGTCACCATTACTGGGATATGACCGGTGATGCGGTCGTGCCGAATATGATTAATTTCTATAAGAACGTCAGTATTGCTGGCGCCTTTATTTTGCTGGCCATTGTTGGTCCGGGAGCCATTTCCCTCGACCGGCGTTAAGCCATAAAAAAAGGCCGCAAGCGCGGCCTTTTTTATTTCTGCAAAGCAGAAGAATTATGCGTATACCGGGAAACGTGCGCAGATATCCAGAACTTTACCTTTGACGCACTCGATAACCGCTTCGTCATTGATGTTGTCCAGAACGTCACACATCCAGCCAGCCAAGTCTTTCACTTCCGCTTCTTTGAAGCCGCGGCGAGTCACGGCCGGAGAACCGATACGGATACCGGAGGTCACGAACGGGCTCTTCGGATCGTTTGGCACGCTGTTTTTGTTCACGGTGATGTTGGCGCGGCCCAGGGCTGCGTCAGCTTCTTTACCGGTCAGGTTCTTATCAACCAGATCCAGCAGGAACAGGTGGTTTTCAGTACCGCCGGATACCACTTTGTAGCCACGGTTCAGGAACACTTCCACCATCGCTTTGGCATTCTTAGCAACCTGCTGCTGATAAACCTTGAACTCAGGCTCCATCGCTTCTTTCAGCGCGACCGCTTTTGCCGCGATAACGTGCATCAGCGGGCCGCCCTGCGCGCTTGGGAATACAGCGGAGTTCAGTTTTTTGTACAGCTCTTCGTCACCGCCTTTCGCCAGGATCAGGCCACCGCGTGGACCCGCCAGGGTTTTGTGGGTGGTGGTGGTCACAACGTGAGCGTGTGGAACCGGGTTCGGGTAAACGCCAGCGGCAATCAGGCCCGCAACGTGCGCCATGTCGACGAACAGGTAAGCACCGATGCTGTCCGCGATTTCACGCATTTTTGCCCAGTCAACGATACCGGAGTAAGCAGAGAAGCCACCGATGATCATCTTCGGTTTGTGCTCTTTAGCCTGCTTCGCCATGTCTTCGTAGTCAATTTTACCGGACTCATCAATACCGTAAGGGATGATGTTGTACAGTTTTCCGGAGAAGTTAACCGGGGAGCCGTGAGTCAGGTGGCCGCCCTGCGCCAGGTTCATACCCAGAACGGTATCGCCCGGCTGCAGCAGCGCGGTGTAGACAGCGAAGTTAGCCTGAGAGCCAGAGTGCGGCTGCACGTTCGCGTAGTCAGCGCCAAAGAGTTCTTTTGCACGGTCGATAGCCAGCTGCTCAACGATATCAACGTACTCGCAACCGCCGTAGTAGCGTTTGCCCGGGTAACCTTCAGCATATTTGTTAGTCAGCTGAGAACCCTGCGCCTGCATAACGCGCGGGCTGGTGTAGTTTTCGGAGGCGATCAGTTCGATGTGCTCTTCCTGACGTACTTTTTCCTGCTCCATAGCCTGCCACAGTTCGGCATCATAATCGGCAATGTTCATTTCACGCTTTAACATCCGCATCTCCTGACTCAGCTAACAAGTAAATTTTGGCCTGAAAAGGCAGTCCTGTTGGACGACGGGCAACAGTATAACTGATTAGTTCTGTGATAACAGGTCTTGACAAACGATTTTACGCAAACGTTTTCCTACCCGCCACGCAAGGGTTTGAGGAATAAAGCTCTAGCTCTTTCCAGCGGATTTCTTTTCAGGTTTGTGATGCATATTTTTCATCTTGCAAAGAACCATTTACAACGCAGGGGTATTTTTTATAAGATGCATTTAAAATACATTATTAAAGTCACATCAGAAGGATGCGCTCATGCTCGACGCTCAAACCATCGCTACCGTTAAAGCCACCATTCCCCTGCTGGTGGAAACCGGCCCTAAACTCACCGCCCATTTCTACGATCGCATGTTCACGCACAACCCGGAGCTCAAAGAAATTTTCAACATGAGCAACCAGCGTAACGGCGATCAGCGCGAAGCGCTTTTCAACGCCATCGCGGCCTACGCCAGCAATATTGAAAACCTGGCGGCACTGCTGCCCGCGGTGGAAAAAATCGCGCAGAAGCACACCAGCTTCCAGATCCATCCCGAGCAGTACAACATTGTGGGTGGCCACCTGCTGGCAACGCTGGACGAGATGTTCAGCCCGGGCCAGGAAGTGCTGGACGCGTGGGGGAAAGCCTACGGCGTGCTGGCAAACGTGTTTATCAACCGCGAAGCGCAGATCTACAGCGAAAATGCCAGCAAGAACGGCGGCTGGGAAGGCACGCGCGCCTTCCGCATCGTTGAGAAAACGCCGCGCAGCGCGCTGATTACCAGCTTTGAATTTGAGCCAGTGGACGGACAGCCGGTTGCCGATTACCAGCCGGGCCAGTATCTGGGCGTGTGGCTGAAGCCTGAAGGTTTCCCGCACCAGGAGATCCGCCAGTATTCTCTTACCCGCAAGCCAAACGGTAAAGGCTACCGCATTGCGGTGAAGCGTGAGGACGGCGGTCAGGTATCCAACTGGCTTCACAACGAAGCTAACGTGTGCGACGTGGTTCATCTGGCCGCGCCGGCGGGCGATTTCTTCATGGCCGTAGAAGCGAATACCCCGGTTACGCTGATCTCTGCGGGCGTAGGCCAAACGCCAATGCTGGCGATGCTCGATACGCTGGCGAAAGCCAACCACGGTGCGCAGGTAAACTGGTTCCACGCTGCGGAAAACGGTGACGTGCATGCCTTTGCCGATGAAGTGAAAACGCTCGGGGCGTCCCTGCCGCGTTTCACCGCGCACACCTGGTATCGCCTGCCGACGGATGCAGACCGCGCGGCCGAACGGTTTGACAGCGAAGGTCTGATGAATTTAAGCCTGATGGAAGGGGCGTTTAGCGCGCCGGACATGCAGTTCTACCTCTGCGGGCCGGTGGCGTTTATGCAGTATGCCGCGAAGCAGCTGCTGGAGCTGGGTGTGAACAAAGACAACATTCATTATGAGTGTTTCGGGCCCCATAAGGTGCTGTAATGAAAAAGCCCCTCGTTCGAGGGGCTTTTTTTCGCCGGGTGGTTGCACCTTACCCAGCCTACAAAACCGTTGGCAATGTTAAATCGCGGCGTCGTCTTCTTCGCCGGTACGGATACGGATCACGCGCGCCACCTCAAAGACGAAGATTTTACCGTCGCCGATTTTGCCCGTCTGCGCCGTGCGGATAATGGTATCCACGCAGGTATCGACGATATCGTCGCTGACCACGATTTCAATTTTCACTTTCGGCAGAAAGTCGACCATGTACTCTGCGCCACGGTAAAGCTCGGTGTGGCCCTTCTGACGACCAAAACCTTTCACTTCCGTCACGGTCATCCCGGTGATGCCGACTTCCGCCAGCGCTTCACGTACATCATCCAGTTTGAAAGGTTTAATAATCGCATCAATCTTTTTCATGGTGGGTCCTTAAACTCTTGCCTGTAAGCTGCCTCGTAATCGATTGCTCACAGTATCATATTCAGGCGAATTTTGCGGTACTACTCTTTAAAATCGTTTGCTTCAAGCTCGTGGCGCGACAGCAGCTTGTAGAACTCTGTGCGGTTGCGTCCGGCCATGCGCGCCGCGTGGGTCACGTTGCCTTTGGTGATCTGTAATAGCTTGCGCAGATAGTTGAGCTCAAACTGATTCCGCGCTTCCGCAAACGTCGGCAGGGCCGTGTTTTCCCCTTCCAGCGCCTGCTCCACCAGTGCATCGCTGATCACCGGTGAGGAGGTCAGCGCCACGCACTGCTCAATCACGTTCACCAGCTGGCGCACGTTACCCGGCCAGCCTGCGGCCATCAGCCGCTTCATCGCGTCGGTGGAAAACGCGCGCACGAACGGTTTATGGCGATCGGCCGCCTGGCGCAGAAGGTGGTTCGCCAGCAGCGGAATGTCTTCCGCGCGCTCCGCCAGAGGCGGGATCTTCAAATTCACCACGTTCAGACGGTAGTAGAGATCTTCGCGAAACTCGTTGCGGGCCATCACTTTTGGCAAGTCGCGGTGGGTAGCGGAAATAATGCGTACGTTAATATCAATGTCGCGATTGCTACCCAGCGGGCGAACTTTTCGCTCCTGCAACACGCGCAGCAGTTTGACCTGCAGCGGCGCGGGCATGTCGCCAATCTCGTCCAGGAACAGCGTGCCCCCTTCCGCGGCCTGGAACAGCCCTTCCCGGCTGCTCACCGCGCCGGTGAATGCGCCGCGGGCGTGACCAAACAGTTCAGATTCGAGCAGCTGTTCCGGAAGCGCGCCGCAGTTAATGGCGATAAAGGCGTTTTTACTGCGAGGGCTGGCGTTATGGATCGCCTGCGCCAGGATCTCTTTCCCGGTTCCGCTCTGGCCGTTGATGAGCACGCTGACGTCGGACTGCGCCACCATCCGGGCCTGTTCAAGCAGACGCAGCATAATGGGGCTGCGGGTGACGATGGACTCCCGCCACGCTTCATCCCCCGCCGGGGCAGCGTGTTCCAGCGCGCTGTCGATAGCCTTATAAAGCGCGTCTTTGTCCACCGGCTTGGTCAGGAAGCTGAAGACCCCCTGCTGCGTCGCGGCAACCGCATCCGGGATCGACCCGTGCGCCGTCAGGATAATCACGGGCATACCCGGCTGCTGCTTCTGGATCTCCGCGAACAGCTGCAGACCGTCCATTTCGTCCATCCGCAGGTCGCTTATCACCAGATCGATTTTCTCGCGGCTGAGGATCTTGAGCCCCTCCAGCCCGCTTTCAGCGGTGACGACGCTGTAGCCTTCGCTCACCAGACGCATCCCCAGCAGCTTTAACAATCCGGGATCGTCATCCACCAGTAAAAGATGGGCAGGTTTACGGCTCGTCATGCTTCACATCCTCTTGTTTCGGCGTATCGCTGTCCGGTGCAGCGGATGAACTCCCCGGCTGATATTTACGCGACGAGAGCTGCCTTTCGATATCGGTCAGGTTTTCCAGCTTGCGCGTCGTGGTATCCAGCTGCGTACGTAAATGTTGCTGCTGTTGGCGCAGCGTATCAAGCTCGCTGTCGGTTGACTGCTGCAGCTTGCTGTAGCGGGAGCGCTCTTCAGACAGCTGAAGCTGTAATGTCTGCCCATCGCGCCAGAGCTGGTATACCGGGCGTACCTGCACGGGAAGATTGACCACGTACCTGTCCAGTCGGGTCACATTGACGCGGCGTTCAACGGGAGTGATTTTCGCATCTGCGAGTAAAATCCCGCGCTTGAACGCGTCCTGCCAGGTGTCGTCATCCAGCATCGCCGCCTTCGAGCGGGCGTCTACCGGCGCAAGACGCTGGGCACAATCTATTCCGCGCAGCCAGAACAGCGGGTTGCTTTCAACGTCATGTCCTGACAGGTTCCAGATGTCGTCACAGCGGGTTGAGAGGAAATCTGCCAGCTGGTTATCGGGCCATTTATCTTCTTGTTTATCGCTAATTGCACTTTGTGGCGCATGGGAAACACACCCTGCCAGAAACAAACAGGGCAGGCTCAGGCGAAGCGTGTTGCAGGAAAACACCGCGCGTACGGCGCGGAAAAAGACGTGTGACATACTCACCAGACATAGATTCATTTTATTGATTTTTCCGGCTCACGGGCAGTTCGATACGGAAGCAAACGTCTGAACGTTCGTCCGCGGCAATGTTTAGCTCACCCTGCATGCGTCGTATGCAGTCCCGGGCGATGCTCAAGCCCAGACCGCTTCCTTTAACCGCGCCTTTCCGCTGATGACTCCCCTGGAAAAAGGGTTCGAAGATCATGGTTTTTTCGTCATCGGGGATCGGGGAGCCGGTGTTTGCGACGTCAATAAACACCCGTGAACCATTCGTATTACTTCGGATATAAATGTTACCGGATTCAGTACCATAGTGCACCGCATTGGAGTAAAGATTATCCAGAACGCTCATCAGCAGCATGGGTTCAGCCAGGCACGCAGGCGCATTCAGCTCGACGCCGGTATGCATCATTTTAGCTCTTGCTGGCAAGCTGTGGGCGGAGATCACCATATCCACCAGCGGCTCAATTTCAACGTTTTCCAGTACGACCGCCCCGTCAGCCAGCTTGCGGTTGTAATCCAGCAGTTGCTCAATCAGCTTTTGCAGATTGCGGCTGCTGTTATCCAGGATCTCGACAATCTCTTTCTGTTCTGGCGTAAGGGGCCCGGCCACTTCGTCCGCCAGCAGCTCCGTCCCTTCGCGCATGCTGGCCAACGGCGTTTTAAGCTCATGAGAGATATGGCGCAGGAACTGATGGCGCTGTGATTCGAGCCACGCCAGGCGCTCGGACAGCCAGATAATGCGCTGGCCTACGGATCGCAGCTCGCGCGGACCTTTAAAGGCGACCGTATCCCCGAGCGATTTCCCCTCCCCCAGACGGTTGATCATACGCTGAATGCCCTTCACCGGGCCGATGATCATGCGGGTAAAGAGCAGAACCAGCCCCAGGCTCACCAGGAACAGCACCAGCGCCTGCCAGCCGAAGAACTGGCCGCGCTCGGCAATCTCCTGCTGGAGCTGCTGGCCGCGAGAGAAAATCACCGCGCGCGTTGACTGCACCATCTCGGTGTTGGCGCTGGCAAAAGCTTCGAGGCGCGCGGCGGCGGCGGCATCCGGGCCGCTGTTACTGCACTGCAGCTGCGCGAGATCGTTCAAATCCTGACGTAACGCCTGATACAGCTTGTCGTCAGGTAAGACCCCCGCGTGAGCGTCCAGCATTTCGCTGTAGCGTTTACGCTGACTCTGATAAACCTTTTCCAGCGTCCGATCGTCAAGCACGCAATACTGACGATAGCTACGCTCCATCTCCAGCGCGGCGTTGGTCATCGCTTCACTGCGTCTGGCGTCGATGAGCGTCGTACGGTTGGTCAAAGCCGCCTGCGCGCTCAGCGCGTTCAGACTTTGCCACGCCTGCCAGGCAAGGATCAGCAGCGGCAGCAGGATCAGCAGGAAGGCCATCATGACGAGCTGCCGCAGGGAGCGGGGGAAAACGGGCCAGCGTTTCAACGCATTACTCTCTTAATGGGGATTTACGCAGAGCGTAACTGAGTCTGCCCTTCAGATACAACAAAGCCGGGTAAAAACCCGGCTTTGTCATGGAATGAGGCGGTGCCTAACTCGACGTTTCGCCCTGGCCTGATAAAGCATCGCTATGATCAGTAGTTGGACGGCAGGCACCTTTTTGTGCGTCATTCGAAGTTTATGTAGCGCGTCCCGAAGGGGCTGACATAAGAAGGTGAATGAGCCACTGGTTAATATTATGCAACACCCGTGCCAGAATGCAAAACAAAATGTTAACAGTTTGAAATATATGATTTTTACTCGTTTAGCCTGTTAATTATCGGTTGAATGATTTCCAGGCTAAGTGTCGCTATTAAGCAACACCTTAACGGGAACCTTTACTGCCATATATAAATCAACGAGTTAAATGTCGCCTTTTGGAGACAGTTGAATTGCGGGTCTGTCGCGTAATTGCGACACAAATAAAAAAGCCCGGTCGAGCTCGCGCTTACCGGGCCTACAGATACTGCCTAAAACTTAACCCAACTGCTTACGCGCGTTGCGGAAGATACGCATCCACGGGCTGTCCTCGCCCCAGTTTTCCGGGTGCCAGGAGTTGCTCACGGTACGGAACACGCGTTCCGGGTGCGGCATCATGATGGTCGCGCGACCGCTTTCGCTGGTCACCGCCGTAATACCGTTGGCGGAGCCGTTCGGGTTAGCCGGGTAGGTTTCTGTCACCTTGCCGAAGTTATCGACAAAGCGCAGCGCCACCAGGCCTTTGCTCTCCAGCTGAGCCAGATGCGCAGCGTCACGTACTTCTACCTGACCTTCACCGTGGGAAACGGCGATTGGCATCTGTGAACCGACCATTCCCTGCAGCAGCAGAGACGGGCTTTGGGTCACTTCCACCAGGCTGAAGCGCGCTTCGAAGCGGTCAGACTGGTTGCGCACAAAGCGCGGCCAGGCTTCGCTGCCCGGGATCAGCTCGCGCAGGTTAGACATCATCTGACAGCCGTTACACACGCCCAGCGCCAGGGTCTGCGGACGGTGGAAGAAGGTTTCGAACTCGTCACGCACGCGGCTGTTGAACAGGATGGACTTCGCCCAGCCTTCGCCCGCGCCCAGCACGTCGCCGTAGGAGAAGCCGCCGCACGCCACCAGCGCCTGGAAATCTTCCAGACCGGTACGTCCGGCCAGCAGATCGCTCATGTGGACATCGATAGCGTCAAAGCCCGCGCGGTGGAAGGCAGCCGCCATCTCAACGTGGGAGTTGACGCCCTGCTCGCGCAGCACGGCCACTTTTGGACGCGCGCCGGTCGCAATGTACGGCGCAGCGATGTCTTCGTTAATGTCGAAAGAGAGCTTCACGTTCAGGCCTGGATCCTGGTCATTCGCTTTCGCGTTATGCTCCTGATCGGCACATTCCGGGTTATCACGCAGGCGCTGCATCTGCCAGGTGGTTTCCGCCCACCACATGCGCAGCGTGGTGCGGCTTTCGCTGAACACCGCGTGACCGTCTGCTTCAATCACGAAGCGGTCGCCCTGAACGGCCTTCCCCAGATAGTGCACGCAGTCTGCCAGACCGTGCTTCGCCAGAATCGCTTCAACCGCGTCGCGATCCGCCGCGCGCACCTGAATCACGGCGCCCAGCTCTTCGTTGAACAGCGCCGCCAGACGGTCTTCGCCAAGCGTCGCAATGTTCGCTTCCACGCCGCAGTGGCCGGTGAAGGCCATCTCTGCCAGGGTCACCAGCAGGCCGCCGTCGGAACGGTCGTGGTAGGCCAGCAGCTTACGCTGCGCCACCAGCGCCTGAATCGCGTCGTAGAAGCCTTTCAGCTGGGCCACGTCACGCACGTCGGCTGGCTTGTCGCCGAGCTGGCGGTAAACCTGCGCCAGCGCGGTAGCACCCAGCGCGTTGTGACCTTTACCCAGGTCAATCAGCAGCAGGGCGTTGTCTTCGGTCGCAAGCTGCGGCGTAACGGTGTGACGCACGTCTTCCACGCGGGCAAACGCGGTGATGACCAGCGACAGCGGAGAGGTCATCTCGCGCTGCTCGCTGCCTTCCTGCCAGCGGGTTTTCATCGACATGGAGTCTTTGCCCACCGGAATGGTCAGGCCGAGGGCAGGACACAGCTCCTCGCCCACCGCTTTCACGGCTTCATACAGGCCAGCATCTTCGCCAGGGTGGCCGGCAGCGGCCATCCAGTTGGCGGAGAGCTTGATACGTTTGATATCGCCAATCTGCGTCGCGGCGATGTTGGTCAGCGCTTCACCGACCGCCAGACGGGCAGAAGCAGCGAAGTCCAGCAGCGCCACCGGGGTACGTTCGCCGAGAGCCATCGCTTCGCCGTAGTAGCTGTCGAGGCTCGCGGTGGTCACGGCACAGTTAGCGACCGGGATCTGCCACGGACCGACCATCTGGTCGCGCGATACCATACCGGTCACGGTGCGGTCGCCGATGGTCACCAGGAAGGTTTTCTCTGCCACAGCAGGCAGGTGCAGCACGCGGTTGACCGCTTCTGCCACGGTGATACCCTGGCGATCCAGCGCTTTGCCCGCCGCTTTACGGGTGGTTACGTCGCGGGTCATCTTCGGCGTTTTACCGAGCAGAACGTCGAGCGGCAAATCGATTGGCTGGTTGTCAAAGTGGGTGTCGCTTAAGGAAAGGTGTTGCTCTTCGGTCGCTTCACCGATGACGGCATACGGCGCGCGCTCGCGGCGGCACAGCTCGTCAAACAGCGGCAGCTGGTCGGCAGCAACCGCCAGCACGTAACGCTCCTGGGATTCGTTACACCAGATTTCCAGCGGGCTCATGCCCGGCTCATCGCTCAGGATATCGCGCAGGTTGAAACGCCCGCCGCGGCCGCCGTCGCTTACCAGCTCCGGCATGGCGTTGGACAGGCCGCCCGCGCCCACGTCGTGAATGAAGAGGATCGGGTTAGCGTGGCCCAGCTGCCAGCAGCGGTCGATCACTTCCTGGCAGCGGCGCTCCATCTCAGGGTTGTCGCGCTGCACGGAGGCGAAGTCGAGATCCGCATCAGACTGGCCGGAGGCCATAGAAGAGGCCGCCCCGCCGCCCAGACCGATGTTCATCGCCGGGCCGCCCAGTACGATCAGCTTTGCGCCGACGACGATCTCGCCTTTCTGCACGTGATCGGCTCGGATGTTGCCGATCCCGCCCGCCAGCATGATCGGCTTGTGGTAGCCGCGCAGCTCTTCGCCGTTGTGGCTGTCCACTTTCTCTTCATAGGTACGGAAGTAACCGTTCAGCGCCGGACGACCAAATTCGTTGTTAAACGCCGCGCCGCCCAGCGGGCCTTCGGTCATGATATCCAGAGCGGTCACGATACGCTCTGGCTTGCCGAAATCTTCTTCCCACGGCTGTTCAAAGCCCGGGATACGCAGGTTAGAGACGGAGAAACCGACCAGACCCGCTTTAGGTTTAGCGCCACGACCGGTCGCACCTTCATCACGGATTTCACCGCCGGAGCCGGTCGCCGCACCCGGCCACGGGGAGATCGCCGTCGGGTGGTTGTGGGTTTCCACTTTCATCAGGATATGCGCGGGCTCCTGATGGAAGTCATAGCGCCCTGCTTCGCGATCGGCGAAGAAGCGGCCCACCTCGGAACCTTCCATTACCGCGGCGTTGTCCTTATAGGCAGACAGCACGTGGTCAGGGGTTTGCTCCATGGTGTTTTTGATCATTTTGAACAGCGACTTCGGCTGCTGTTCGCCGTCAATAATCCAGTCGGCGTTGAAAATCTTGTGACGGCAGTGCTCAGAGTTAGCCTGCGCGAACATGTAGAGTTCGATGTCGTTCGGGTTACGGTTGAGCTTAACAAACGCATCCTGCAGGTAATCAATTTCGTCTTCAGCCAGCGCCAGGCCGAGACGCAGGTTGGCGTCAATCAGCGCCTGACGGCCCTGCCCCAGCAGGTCTACGCTCTGTACTGGCGCAGGCTGATGGTGTGAGAAAAGCTTCTGCGCGTCATCAAGAGAGGTAAATACGCTCTCCATCATGCGATCGTGCAGTTCAGCCGCAACCGCCTGCCACTGCGCGTCGCTCAGGGTAGAGGCTTCCACGTAGTACGCCACGCCGCGTTCCAGACGGTTAATCTGGCTCAGGCCACAGTTATGGGCGATGTCGGTGGCTTTGGAAGACCAGGGGGAGATGGTGCCCGGACGAGGCGTCGCAAGGATCAGTTTGCCGGTTGGCGTATGGCTGCTCAGGCTTGGGCCATACTTGAGCAGGCGTTCCAGCTGTACGCGCTCCTCTGCATTCAGGGGGGCATTCAGGTCAGCAAAATGGACATACTCAGCGTAAATATTGCTTACCGGAAGGTCGGCCGCCTGAAAACGTGCCAGCAGTTTAGTGATACGGAAGGCAGACAGTGCAGGCGAACCACGCAGAATTTCCATCATAAGTCTCTCGTCTTCGAAGCGCCGGGGCGCTTACAGTGTGCGCAAGGGGGGAAAACGGGCGTCATTATAGAGAATCCTGAGCGCCGACGAAACCGTTTGCGTCGAAATAAAATTTGCACAGAGATTTAACAATAGATGTGACCTGTCTCTCTAATTGGTTGCCAAGTGGCGCAAGTTTACGCAAAATGCCGCTCATTCAATGGCAAACCTTATGATTAACATGGCTACAGCAGACTGAGGCAACCGGCGTCGCAGAGAATTAACTAATTGAAAAAATTAAAGATTAATTATCTGCTCATCGGCATTGTAACGTTGCTGCTGGCAGTGGCCCTCTGGCCTTCCATCCCCTGGTTCGGCAAAGCCGAAAACCGTATCGCCGCCATTCAGGAGCGGGGGGAATTGCGCGTCAGTACCCTCAACTCCCCGCTGATTTACAGCGACGTCAACGGCAAAATCATTGGCCTGGATTATGAACTGGCACAACAGTTCGCCGATTATCTTGGCGTGAAGCTTAAAATCACCGTCCGCCAGAATATCAACGAGCTGTTTGACGACCTCGATAACGACGATGCCGATATGCTCGCCGCCGGGCTGGTGTATAACAGCGAGCGCAGCAAGAACTACCAGCCAGGCCCGACCTACTACTCCGTTTCTCAGCAGCTGGTTTACCGCGTCGGGAGCCTGCGCCCGCGCTCGCTGGCGTCAATTAACGATCGGCAGCTGACGATTGCGCCCGGCCACGTGGTGATTGACGATCTGCGGGAGCTCAAGGAGAAGAAATATCCCGACCTGAGCTGGACGGTGGATCCGAAACTCGGCACGACGGAGCTGCTGGAGCAGGTAAAAGATCAGAAGGTGCCCTACACCATCGCCGATTCGGTCGCGATCAGCCTGTTCCAGCGGGTGCATCCTGAAATCGCCGTGGCGCTGGACGTCACCGACGAGCAGCCCGTGACCTGGTTTAGCCAGCTTGATGACGATCAGACCTTCTCTGCCGCGATGCTTGATTTCTTCAACACCATCAATGAAGACGGTACCCTGGCGCGTCTGGAGGAGAAGTACCTCGGGCACGGCGATGACTTTGACTACGTTGATACCCGCAGCTTCCTGCGCGCGGTAGACAGCGTCCTGCCGGACCTGCAGCCGTTGTTCGAAAAATACGCCCAGGAGATTGACTGGAAACTGCTGGCGGCTATTTCGTATCAGGAATCCCACTGGGATACCCAGGCCACGTCGCCCACGGGCGTACGCGGTTTGATGATGTTAACCAAAAATACCGCACTGAGCCTGGGCGTGAACGATCGTACCGATGCCGAACAGAGCATCAGCGGCGGCGCGCGCTACCTGCAGGATATGATGGCCAAAGTACCGGAAACGGTGCCGGAAGAAGAGCGGATCTGGTTTGCGCTGGCGGCCTACAATATGGGCTACGCGCATATGCTTGATGCGCGAGCGTTGACGGCCAAAACGAAAGGTAACCCGGACAGCTGGTCAGACGTTAAGCAGCGCCTGCCGCTGCTGAGCCAAAAGCCATGGTATAACAAGCTGACATACGGCTACGCGCGCGGACATGAAGCCTACGCCTACGTGGAAAATATCCGTAAATATCAGATTAGCCTGGTCGGGTATCTGCTGGAGAAAGAGAAAGAGGCGACGGAGGCCAAACAGCTGGCTCAAAGTTACCCGGTCGTGGCGCCGGACGAGCTTAATCGTCCGACAGCTTCAGTTCTGCCTTTTGCTGCTTTTTCTGCTGACGGCGCATTCGAAAGAAATCGCTTAATAGCCCCGAACACTCTGGTGCAAGCACCCCACCGATAGTCTTCACCTGGTGGTTCATACCCGGGTGACCCAGCACGTCCATCAGCGAACCGGCCGCACCGGTTTTTTCATCCCGCGCGCCGAAAACCAACGTCCCGATCCGGCTGTGCACCATCGCGCCGGAGCACATCACGCACGGCTCCAGCGTCACATACAGCGTGGTATCAAGCAGACGATAGTTTTGCAGCACCAGACCGCCCTGGCGAAGCGCCATGATTTCGGCATGCGCAGTAGGATCGTGGTGACCAATAGGCCGGTTCCACCCTTCGCCAATCACCTGATTGTTATGAACCAGCACCGCGCCCACGGGCACTTCGCCCTCGTCCCAGGCGCGTTGAGCCAGCGTCAGCGCGTGGCGCATCCAGTATTCATGATTGTGTTCAGGGTTGGACAAAGGCTGATACTCCAGTCGAAAAGCGGGCGGCATTATACACGCCAGTTTTAGAGAAGACTATTCGAGTTGCTGAAGTTCGCCTGATGGCGTGACGCGCCAGCGGTGCTGGCAAAAATAGAGCAGCGGGTTGTCCTGCTTGCTGTCGCTGTAGCCGCTGTACAGGCGCAGCGGCGTACCGATGCGTTTTTCCAGCTGGACCACTTTTTCATGCCCCAGGCAGCGCAGGGTCAGCACCCAGCCGCCGTAGCCGCGGGCAATTTGCGTGGCGATAAGATTCACGCGCGGAAGCCAGGGGGTATCAAAGTAGACCTGCTCCACCAGCGTCTGCGGGGAGCCGGTAATCAGCCAGATGTCGGCATCGTTCGCGTCGAGGTAGCTGGTCAGGCGCGCCTGCACCACCGGAAAGGCGTCGACGTGGCCGCGAAACCAGTGCGCAAAATCCTTTTCGAGCTGCTTGAGCCGCGCTTCGCTGTGCCCAAAGGTACATCCCCACAGCAGCAAACTCATCGGCCACCGCGCCGCACGGCCTTTCACCAGCAGTGCGATCCCGATAACCGGTAAGAGCGGCAGCACGAGCAGCGCATTCAAAGGCTGACGCCGCAGCAGGTAACGCATAAACGTACCAAACATATCCTGCTGATGCAGCGTTCCATCCAGGTCGAAAAAGACAACGCGACGCGCGTGATTTGCCAAACCTTACTCCTCTGGGTCGTTGAAACCTAACAGCCAGGTAAACAGGAACCCGGCGATCACCGCTACTAAATAGCCTAACAGATAGAGCATCACTTTTCCGGTCACGATGGTTAATGCCAGCGGTAAACCGGAAAGTCCAAAGGTGATCACGGTAGCGACTTTCCAGTAGCTGATCAGCGCCCCGCCTACCGCGCCCCCCAGACAGGCGGCGAGGAACGGTTTACCCAGCGGCAGCGTAACGCCGAAAATCAGCGGCTCGCCAATGCCGAGCAGTCCGACCGGGAGCGCGCCTTTAATCATTTTTTTCAGGCGCGCGTTGCGGGTTTTCATCAGTACGGCAATCGCCGCGCCGACCTGCCCCACCCCCGCCATCGACAGGATAGGCAGCAGCGCGTTATAGCCGTGCGCCTGTACAAGCTCGACGTGGATCGGCACCAGCCCCTGGTGCAGGCCGGTCAGCACCAGCGGCAGGAAGGTACCGGAAAGCACAGCGCCCACCAGCAGCCCGCCTCGGTCGATAGCCAGAGACGCACCGTGAGCGATGGCTTCAGAGATCCATCCGCCTAGCGGCTGGAGGGCCACAATCGCTACGCTACCGGTAATCAGCGTGGTCAACAGCGGGTTGAGAATCAGCTCGATCGAGCCAGGCAGAACCGCGCGCAGCCTTTTCTCGATCCAGCACATCAGGATGACCACCAGCAGCACGGCGATTACCCCACCGCGGCCCGGCTGGAGCGCCTCACCAAACAGCGTGATCTGCGCCAGCTGCGGGCTGGACAAGATGCCCGCCATGACCCCGCCCATCGCCAGCGATCCACCAAACACCTTCGCGGTATTCACCCCGACCAGAATGTTCATGATGGCGAAAACAGCGCTGCCGAAGATCCCCAGAATCCCCAGCAGATTCGGATACTGCGTGGCGAAATCCCCCACAATATCCGGTCGCTTGAGGATATTGATGATCCCGGTGATCAGGCCTGAGGCAATAAACGCCGGGATCAGCGGAATGAAGACGTTTGCCAGCTGACGCAGCGCATCGCTCATGGGGGCTTTGTATTTGGCCTTCGCCTGCGCCCTGGTGCGTTCCGCATCATCCATCGACGCGCTCGCGCTAACGCCCATCAGCGCGCGCATGGCATCGACAACCTGCGCCGCTTTCCCCGGCCCGACGATCAGCTGATGCTGCTGCCCCTGTTTCACGTAGCCGCTGACGCCGGACAGTTGCTTCAGGCGCGGCACGTCAAGCTGGTCGTCGTTATGCACCTCGACGCGCACGCGCGTCATGCAATTTTCGAGACGATGAATATTTTTTTCCCCACCGATCCCCTGCAGGATATCGCTGGCGAGCGCTGCTGTTTTGTCCATAGACGCCTCTGTTAGTTTTCTAATGCCGCCCGTAAGAAGCCGTTATGCGCAGCGAGTTTGGCCCTCGCGGCCGCCGCATCCAGCCCGCTCAGGATCATCAGAATGGCCGGTTTAACATCGTGAGCGGTCTGCTTGAGCACCGCTTCTGCCTCTTCACGGCCTGCGCCTGTCGCCTCCATCACCATGCGGCAGGCTCTGTCCACCAGCTTGACGTTGGTGGCCTGCATATCCACCATCAGGTTCTGATAAACCTTGCCGAACTTCACCATCGCGCCGGTGGAGATCATATTGAGCACCAGCTTTTGCGCGGTCCCGGATTTCAGACGCGTGGAGCCGGTGAGCGCTTCCGGCCCGACAACCGGAGAGATAGCGATAGCGGCCACCTGCGCAATCGGGGAACCCGGATTACAGGAGATGGCGACCGTCGTGCAGCCCGTCCGGTTGGCGTATTCCAGCCCGCCAATGACGTACGGGGTGCGCCCGGATGCCGCCAGCCCGACCACCAGATCCTTCGCGGTCAGATTCAGATCCTTCAGGTCATCCTCGCCCAGCTGTGCATTGTCTTCCGCTCCTTCAACGGCTTTCAGCAGCGCACCGGGTCCACCGGCAATCAGCCCAACGACCAGACCGTGCGGCACCCCAAAGGTTGGCGGACATTCTGACGCATCCAGAACCCCAAGACGCCCGCTGGTGCCCGCTCCCATGTAGATAATGCGACCGCCGGCCTTAAGGGCTTCCGCCGCCGCATCGACAGCTTTCGCCACCTCGGGTAATGTCTCTTTCACAGCCTGCGCGACCAGCGTATCCTGTTGATTAAAGCGGTTAACCAGCTCCAGGGTGGAGAGCGCATCCAGATCCATGGTTTGCGGGTTACGCGTTTCAGAAACAAGTGAGCCAAGATTCATTTTTTTACCTCAAGAATTTTTAATTCATAATAATCACACTATAATGGAATATAAAATTCATTCAGGCGAGCAAAATTCGTATTTGCGCAGATAATCACATTTTCGCCAGGAGACCGTATGAACTGTTTAATTCGCATTCGCCAGCGTTACGCAGGCTTTGCCCAAAGCGACAAGAAGCTGGCGGATTTTCTGCTTTCTCAACCCGATCGCGCACGCCATCTCAGCTCGCAGCAGCTGGCGAGTGAAGCCGGCGTGAGCCAGTCCAGCGTGGTGAAGTTTGCCCAGAAGATTGGCTTTAAGGGGTTCCCCGCCCTCAAGCTGGCGATCAGCGAAGCGCTGGTGAGCAACCCCAACCCGCAGTCCATGCCGGTGCATAATCAGATCCGCGGCGATGACCCGATGCGGCTGGTTGGCGAAAAGCTGATCAAAGAGAACGTGGCGGCCATGCACGCGACGCTCGACGTGAATACCGAAGAGAAGCTGCTGGAGAGCGTAGCGATGCTGCGCGGCGCGCGGCGCATCATCCTGACCGGTATCGGGGCGTCCGGACTTGTGGCGCGTAACTTCGGCTGGAAGCTGACGAAAATTGGGCTTAACGCCATCGTCGAGCAGGATATGCACGCCCTGCTGGCGACCGTACAGGCGATGGATCCTGACGATCTGCTGCTGGCCATCTCTTACTCCGGCGAGCGCCGTGAAATCAATATGGCAACCGATGAAGCGCTGCGCGTCGGCGGTAAAATTCTGGCGATCACCGGTTTTACGCCGAATGCCCTGCAGCAGCGGGCAACGCGCTGTTTATATACCATTGCCGAAGAGCAGGCCACGCGCAGCGCGGCTATCTCGTCCACCAGCGCGCAAATGATGCTGACGGACCTGCTGTTTATGGCGCTGGTGCAGCAGGATCTGGAGCGCGCGCCCGAACGCATTCGTCACAGCGAAGAACTGGTAAAGAAACTGGTTTGACGCGTATAATGCCCGCCCGGTTTGTGTTGTTTCTGAGAATTTCCTGATGGCGCTGTTAATTACCAAAAAATGCATTAATTGCGATATGTGCGAGCCCGAATGCCCGAACCAGGCGATTTCGATGGGCGACAGCATTTATGAGATTAACAGCGACCGCTGCACGGAATGCATCGGCCACTATGAAACGCCGACCTGTCAGAAAGTGTGCCCGATCCCGAATACCATCCTGAAGGATCCGGCCCACGTTGAGAGCGAAGAGCAGCTATGGGATAAGTTTGTTCTGATGCACCACGCGGACAAACTTTAACTTTCGATGATCACCGTCGCGCTGGCATAGTGGCGTTCATCCGCGATCGTCACGTGCATATGATTCACCCCCAGCTTTTCCGCCAGCTTTTGCGCTTCTCCCCACAGACGCAGGCTCGGTTTGCCCAGCTCATCGTTAAACACTTCGAACTGATTAAACGCCAGGCCGTTACGAATGCCGGTCCCGAAGGCTTTGGCCGCCGCCTCTTTTACCGCAAAGCGCTTTGCCAGAAAACGCACCGGCTGCTGATGCGCTTCCCAGATGGCCCACTCGTTATCGCTCAGCACGCGTCTTGCCAGGCGATCGCCGCTACGGGCGATCACCGCTTCAATACGGGCTATTTCAACGATATCGGTGCCTAAGCCCAGAATGGCCATTACTGACGCGCTTCCTGCATCAGGCGTTTCATTTCTGAAACCGCCTCTTTCAGGCCGCTCATCACCGCGCGGCCAATGATGGCGTGGCCGATGTTCAGCTCGTGCATTTCCGGCAGCGCGGCAATGGCCTTCACGTTATGGTAGGTCAGGCCGTGACCGGCGTTAACCTTCAGTCCCAGGCTTGAGGCGTATGTGGCCGCTTTGGCAATACGCTCCAGCTCTTTGGCCTGTTCGGCATCATTTTTGGCATCGGCATAGCAGCCGGTGTGGATTTCGATATACGGTGCACCTACGTCGGCCGCCGCTTTAATCTGGGCGAAATCGGCGTCGATAAACAGAGAAACCAGGATGCCGGCATCCGCCAGGCGCTTGCAGGCATCGCGCATTTTGTCGAGCTGACCGGCCACATCCAGACCGCCTTCGGTGGTTACTTCCTGGCGTTTTTCCGGCACCAGGCAGCAGAAGTGCGGCTGGGTCTCGCAGGCAATCGCCAGCATCTCTTCGGTGACCGCCATCTCCAGATTCATTCGGGTGTCCAGCGTCTGACGCAGAATGCGCACGTCGCGATCGGTGATATGGCGACGGTCTTCACGCAGGTGAACGGTAATGCCGTCAGCGCCAGCCTGTTCAGCGATAAACGCCGCCTGAACCGGATCGGGATACGCCGTGCCGCGCGCATTACGCAGCGTTGCGATGTGGTCGATGTTGACGCCTAACAGTAATTCAGCCATGACAATCCTCGGTATTTTGGTTCATTTCTCTTCCCCTCTTCCCTCCGGGAGAGGGCTGGGGTGAGGGGTAAAAACATTAACGTTTCGGCACAAACTGCCTGAATAATTCGCGGCTCTTTAAGGGCTTGCCGCCAAGATACGGCTTGAGGGCAATCCGGGTAAAGCGTTTTGCTGCGCGCAGGGTGTCCAGATCGGGAAACTCGCGCTCATACAGCGCCCGGAGCTGGCGACCGGTAAAGGTGCTGTTGTCTATCACGATACTGGCAATGAAGCCTTTTTCTTCGCGGTAGCGGTAGGTCATGGTGTCTTCTATCTCGTCACCGCTGCCCGCGCAGTGCAGAAAATCTACGCCGTATCCGAGGTGGCCCAGCAGCGCCAGTTCAAAACGACGCAAGGCGGGTTCGGGAGTGCCGGTTCCGCCAGCCAGCGCCTGGATACAGTGCAGATAATCGAAGAAAAGTTCAGAGAAGCGGGTCTCATGTTCAAGAACGCGTGAGATGAGTTCGTTGACATACAGACCGCTGTAGAGCGTGATGCCGGAAAGAGGAAGTGCCAGGGAGACGGCTTCGGCACTGCGCAGGGTTTTCACTTCCCCTCGCCCACCGAAGCGTACCAGCAGCGGCGTGAAAGGCTGGAGGGCGCCCTTCAGGTTAGAACGTTTGGAACGTGCGCCTTTCGCAACAAGGCGCACGCGGCCCGACTCTTCCGTGAAGACGTCCAGCATAAGGCTGGTTTCGCTCCAGGGACGACTATGCAGGACAAAGGCGCGCTGCCATCCATCCATATGCTCGTCGTCTTAAGTTACTGGTCTTCGCCGTAACCGAGGCTGCGCAGAGCACGCTCATCATCGGCCCAGCCAGATTTCACTTTCACCCATAGTTCGAGGTGAACCGGCGCTTCGAACATCTCCATCATGTCCTTACGGGCTTCAATGCCGATGGTTTTGATCTTGGCCCCTTTGTTGCCGATAACCATCTTCTTCTGCCCTTCGCGCTCTACGAGGATCAGGCCGTTGATATCGTAGCCACCGCGCTCGTTGGTCTGGAAACGCTCGATCTCTACCGTTACGGAGTACGGCAGTTCAGCACCCAGGAAACGCATCAGCTTTTCACGGATGATTTCAGACGCCATAAAGCGCTGAGAGCGATCGGTGATGTAGTCTTCCGGGAAGTGATGAATCGCTTCCGGCAGATGCTTACGCACGATGCCCGCGATGGTATCCACGTTCAAACCGGTCTCAGCAGACAGCGGAACGATGTCGAGGAAGTTCATCTGGCTACCGAGCCACTGCAGATGCGGCAGCAGGTCGGCCTTTTCCTGCACGTTATCAACTTTGTTGACCGCGAGGATGACCGGCGTTTTGCCGTCACGCAGCTTGTTCAGCACCATCTCGTCGTCCGGCGTCCAGCGGGTGCCTTCCACAACGAAAATCACCAGCTCTACATCGCCGATCGAGCTGCTCGCCGCCTTGTTCATCAGGCGGTTGATGGCGCGCTTCTCTTCCATGTGCAGGCCAGGGGTATCGACATAGATCGCCTGATACGCGCCTTCAGTATGGATGCCGACGATGCGGTGACGCGTGGTCTGCGCCTTACGCGAGGTGATAGAAATCTTCTGCCCGAGCAGATTATTCAGCAGGGTGGATTTGCCAACGTTCGGACGTCCGACGATGGCAATAAATCCGCAATAGGTTTTATTTTCGCTCATTCCAGCTCCAGCATTTTTAACGCCTGTTCGGCGGCAGCCTGTTCAGCCTTACGACGGCTTGAACCTGTGCCCACCACCGGTTCACTCAGGCCACTGACCTGGCAATGGATGGTAAATTCCTGATCGTGCGCTTCGCCACGCACCTGTACCACCAGATAAGACGGCAGCGGCAGATGACGACCCTGCAAATATTCCTGCAGACGCGTTTTCGGATCTTTTTGTTTATCGCCCGGGCTGATTTCGTCCAGACGGGTTTGATACCAGTTCAGGATCAGCTTTTCTACGGTTTGGATATCGCTGTCCAGGAACACACCACCAATTAATGCTTCGACCGTATCGGCAAGAATAGATTCACGACGGAAGCCGCCGCTTTTCAGTTCACCCGGTCCAAGACGCAGACATTCGCCCAGTTCAAACTCACGCGCGATTTCCGCAAGGGTATTACCCCTAACCAGCGTGGCACGCATGCGGCTCATATCCCCTTCATCCACACGCGGGAAACGGTGATAAAGCGCATTCGCAATCACGAAACTTAAAATAGAGTCGCCTAAAAACTCGAGACGCTCATTATGTTTGCTGCTGGCACTGCGGTGGGTTAATGCCTGTTGCAACAGCTCCTGATGATGAAAAGTGTAGCCCAGCTTCCGTTGAAGCCGATTAATTACGATGGGGTTCATGCGATACCAATAAATGAATGCGTCAAAAATGCAGCACACGAAACCGACCTGAGAAAACCAACGCGGTTTCGTGTGCCGTGGCACCCTTGCAGGGCCAACCTTAAACTTCGGGGGAATATTCTATACACAACGACAGGGGATGTCGTTAGTTCGAAGAGATTTATCGTGGAAATAATTCACGTAGCCGCTAATTAAAGCGGCTACGCGTTCATTTATTGAGAATTAATGGATTCCGCCGATACGATTCAGGCGTACACCGGTCGGCCATTCGCCTTCCTGCTTCTCAAAACTCATCCAGATGGCGGTGGCTTTTCCGACCAGATTCGCTTCCGGCACAAAGCCCCAGTAACGGCTGTCCGCAGAGTTATCGCGGTTGTCACCCATCATGAAGTAATGTCCTGGCGGTACAATCCAGCTCGCCAGCTGCTGGCCCGGCTGGCGATAGTACATACCCAGCTGGTCCTGCGCGATTGGCACAGTAAGGATTCGGTGCGTCACATCGCCCAGCGTCTCTTTGCGCTCAACCAGACGGATGCCGTCCTCTTTGGTTTCACCTTTCGGTACCTGGAAGAATCCGCTGGTCGCTTCGCCGCCGTTACGACGGGCGAAGGTCTGCACAAAATCACTTGGCTCAACGTTTGAGTAAGTGATTGGCAGCGCGTTTTCACATGCGGTACCGGAGCTGCAGCCCGGCTGAACGGTGACTTCTTTCGCAACCGGATCGTAAGTCACTTTATCACCCGGCAGACCTACCGCGCGCTTGATGTAGTCCAGGCGCGGATCTTCCGGATATTTAAACACCACGATGTCGCCACGTTTCGGATGACCGGTTTCGATCAGCGTTTTCTGGTAGATAGGATCTTTAATGCCGTAGGCAAACTTCTCTACCAGAATAAAATCACCAATCAGCAGCGTTGGCATCATTGAACCTGATGGGATTTGGAACGGCTCGTAAATAAACGAACGTACCACCAGCACAATTGCCAGCACCGGAAATACCGAGGCGCCCGTTTCCAGCCAGCCCGGTTTCGGGCCGACTTTCTTCAGGGTTTTCGCGTCAATCCCATCTCCAGTGGCTGCCTGTGCGGCAGCCTGACGTTCACGACGTTTTGGGGCGAAGATAAACTTATCCAGACACCACAGCAGACCTGTCACCAGGGTAGCAATGACCAGGATCAGGGCAAACATGTTCGCCATGCCAACTCCTTAGGGTTATTTGCCGTCTTTACCAACATGAAGGATGGCAAGGAATGCTTCCTGCGGCAGCTCGACGTTACCGACCTGCTTCATACGCTTCTTACCTTCTTTCTGCTTCTGCAGCAGCTTTTTCTTACGGCTGACGTCACCGCCATAGCACTTCGCCAGAACGTTTTTACGCAACTGTTTCACGGTTGAACGCGCGATAATGTGGTTGCCAATCGCCGCCTGAATCGCGATATCAAACTGCTGACGCGGGATCAGGTCTTTCATCTTCTCAACCAGCTCGCGGCCACGGTATGGCGCATTGTCGTTGTGGGTGATCAGCGCCAGCGCATCCACGCGCTCGCCGTTGATCAGCACGTCCACACGCACCATGTTGGAAGCCTGGAAGCGTTTGAAGTTGTAATCCAGTGACGCATAGCCACGGGAAGTCGACTTCAGACGGTCGAAGAAGTCGAGTACCACTTCCGCCATCGGGATCTCATAAGTCAGCGCCACCTGGTTACCGTGGTAAACCATGTTGGTCTGCACGCCACGCTTCTCAATACACAGCGTAATGACGTTACCCAGGAATTCCTGCGGCAGCAGCATGTGGCACTCTGCGATAGGCTCACGCAGCTCCTGAATGTTGTTCAGCGGCGGCAGCTTGGACGGGCTATCGACGTAGATCACTTCTTTCGAGGTGGTTTCAACTTCATAGACTACGGTCGGCGCCGTGGTGATCAGATCCAGATCGTATTCACGCTCCAGACGCTCCTGAATGATCTCCATGTGCAACAGACCGAGGAAGCCACAGCGGAAGCCGAAGCCCAGCGCCGTTGAGCTTTCTGGCTCGTAGAACAGGGAAGCATCGTTCAGGCTCAGTTTACCGAGCGCGTCACGGAAGTTTTCGTAGTCGTCAGAGCTGACCGGGAACAGACCCGCGTAAACCTGCGGTTTCACCTTTTTAAAGCCTGGCAGCGCTTTGTCCGCCGGGTTACGTGCGCCGGTCAGGGTATCGCCCACCGGCGCGCCGAGGATGTCTTTAATGGCGCAGACCAGCCAGCCTACCTCGCCGCATCTCAGCTCGGTACGGTCAACCTGTTTTGGCGTGAAGATGCCCAGACGGTCGGCGTTGTAGACCTGCCCGGTACTCATTACCTTGATTTTGTCGCCTTTACGCATGGTGCCGTTTTTAATACGCACCAGAGAGACAACGCCCAGATAGTTATCGAACCAGGAGTCGATAATCAGCGCCTGCAGCGGGCCATCCGGATCGCCTTCCGGGGCCGGAATGTCACGTACCAGGCGTTCCAGCACGTCGGTCACGCCCACACCGGTTTTCGCGGAGCAGCGCACGGCATCTGTCGCGTCAATGCCGACAATATCTTCAATCTCTTCCGCTACGCGCTCAGGATCGGCGGCTGGCAGGTCGATCTTGTTCAGAACCGGCACAACTTCGAGATCCATTTCCATCGCGGTGTAGCAGTTTGCCAGGGTCTGGGCTTCAACGCCCTGCCCGGCATCCACTACCAGCAGCGCACCTTCACAGGCCGCGAGCGAGCGTGAAACCTCATAGGAGAAGTCAACGTGGCCTGGGGTATCGATAAAGTTCAGTTGATAGGTTTCACCATCAGCCGCTTTGTAATCAAGCGTAACGCTCTGCGCTTTAATGGTGATACCGCGTTCGCGTTCCAGGTCCATGGAGTCCAGAACCTGGGCTTCCATTTCACGATCAGACAGGCCACCGCAAATCTGGATAATACGGTCAGACAGCGTCGACTTACCGTGGTCAATGTGAGCAATGATCGAAAAGTTACGTATGTTCTTCATATAGTTAAATAATTATGCCTTACGAATTCCTGGAGGCCGCTGTTCTTAGCCTGACGTTTTTCAGTGCGAAAACGCAGCATTCTACACTACATCCTCGCTACCTGGAAATGCACTTAGAAGCAGGTATAGCGTGAAGAAAGGCCGTTTTCTGTTTTAGGGTGTAAAAAATGATAAAGCCCGATGGATCACCGGGCCTCAGAAGAGAGCGTTTCAACACGAAGCTGGTCTGGTGCCAGCCCAACGCTGAGAATGACAGGCTGCCACTTTTCGCGTGCGGCGAGCGTCGGTGAGAGCCCTTTGGCAAGCCAGAATCCCCCCACGCCACCCAATGCGGCACCGCACATGGCGGCCACATCGGTACCAAACAGCATCTGAAACAGGCCGCCCATGATAAACAGGCCGACCAGCGGAGAGAGATACACCAGCATAGCGGAGCTGAGCAGGCTGCCTTCCGCGATGCCCAGTTCCACCTTCTGCCCCGCCATCAGCGGCTGTTCGCTTGGCACAGAAATCGTGTGCGATGTTTGTGGCCCGAGCTTATTCAGCACGCGGCTGCCGCAGCCGGCGCGGGATGCGCAGCTATTACATGAGGCTTTAACATCGCAGCTCACCAGCGCAATGCCGTTCTGCCAGGAGACAACCGTCGCCCACTCTTTGATCATTGTGCAGCCCTGAATTTAATGCTGTCGGAGATGCGCTTCGCCGTCTGCGGAGGGAGTTCTCCCACAATGGTGATCTCTGCGTTATCGCGTACCGTTGTACTCACCGTACGGCGCCCGGTACGCAGCATTTGTTCGGCGCTGTTTGCCGTTGCGCGATTAATATTCACAGAGAAGCTGAACAAACCATCCGAATAGAGGCGCGATTCTACCGGCGTTTCAATCGTTGGCAATTGACGACGGCTGCTGGACACTTCGCTAAATCCTTGTGGGATCCAGGCAGGTACCCAGTTGAAATTAACGGAATCCCCGGCAGGAACAGAAAGCAGCGGCGGCAGGCTGGCCTTAGCCAGATTCTGCATGCTGTTGCCAACCTGATTGTTCACGCTGAAGGAGATAACCCGGAACTGTTCCAGCGTTTCACCGTCACGGTCGAGCAGGTCAACACGCATGGGGAGTTTGGTTTCGGCATCAATCCAGACGATATAGCTGTAGCGCGTTCCGTCCCGGGCAACAACGCGAATTACCTCGCACAGTCTGTCCGCGATGCGGGTACGCCCTACCGAAATAAAATCGTAGTAAGGGGCAAGCCGTTTAAAGTCGGTGTAAATGAGTGACGGCAGAGAATCAACGATATAGTCGCCATTCAGCGTGAAAGGCTCCAGGCCTGGCTCGAAATAGCTGATTTCGTTACCACGCTGGACCACTTCCCGACGCGGGCCATCCATCTGTAAAAGCTGGGCGAGCGGCTGGTTATCAAGACGGGCATGACGATAGCGTAACGACTCGACGCCCTGCTTATTGATGCTAATAAATGCCAACTCGTAATTGAGTGACTGGCTGGCCAGATTCATTTGCTGCAACAACGCCCCGGATGAAACATCAGCCGAGGCGTTGGCAGAGAAGAACAGGCTACCCGCCATCAGAGACATGGCGAACCAAAGTTGCTTCATTACTGCGATTGCGTTCCTAAAGTTTGGTTTCCGGGCACCTGCACAGCAGCTTGCTGTGTCTGCGCCTGCTCAAACTGAAGCTGTTCAGAGTGCAGACGACGCTGCAACTCGTAATCCTGCAACATCGCATTAATGCGACGGCGCTGCTCCTGAACCTGCTGTTGCTGGCCGCCGCTGGCGGATGCATCAGCCGGTACGCCCAGGCTTACCGGGCTGGCTTTGCCCATCATCGGCAGTGTGTTAAACACTGGCGCTTCTGGCTGCTGATTAGTTTCAGACTGAGTATTATAGTGCTGGACGCCAACAATAACTGCAAGCGATACGCATGCAGCCACACCCATTTGGGTAAGCTGGCTGGCCCACGGACGCACCTTTTGCCAGAACGGCATTTTCTGCCACTGGTGAGGCGCGGGTTGAGCTTCAGGAATCAGCGGAGTGGTCTGATGAACAGGCTCATTCTCGAGCGCCGCCATGACGCGGGCTGAGATATCGAAATGGAGAACCTCGCCGGTGTCACCGCGAAGGGTGTCACGGATGAGATGGTAACTCTCCCAGGTCTCTTGCATTTCGGGTGAATGAGACAGCTCGTTGAGCAGCTCACTATCCACCGTTTCACCATCCATTAAAGCGGAAAGTTTTTCTTTCTGCATGCCTAATACCTTTTCCAGTATCCCGCTATCGTCAACGCCTGATAAGCGGTTGAACTTTATTATCAATAGCTTCTCGCGCACGGAAAATTCGTGAACGTACCGTGCCGACCGGACAATCCATGATAGCGGCTATCTCTTCATAGCTCAGACCATCCAGCTCCCGTAACGTAATTGCCATACGTAAATCTTCCGGGAGCGACTCGATCGTGCGAAAAACGATTTGTCTCAGTTCTTCTGACAACATTAAGTTCTCAGGGTTCGAAATTTCTTTCAATGCGCCGCCACTTTCGAAGTTTTCGGCGTCGATTGCGTCCACATCACTTGAAGGCGGACGACGGCCCTGAGCGACCAGATAATTCTTTGCCGTATTGACCGCAATACGGTACAGCCAGGTATAAAAAGCACTATCTCCCCGGAAAGAATCCAGCGCGCGATAGGCCTTAATAAAAGACTCTTGCACCACATCAGGCACATCGCCTGACGGTACATAGCGGGAAACCAGGCTCGCCACCTTATGCTGGTAGCGGACCACCAGTAGGTTAAAGGCTTTCTGATCTCCCTTCTGGACCCGTTCAACCAGGACCTGGTCCGTTAACTGCTCGCTCATCCGAGGTAATGTCTCCCCAAACCTAAATTCCACGCGTTATCGAAACGCCACTCTAAAATACCGCACTTTGAGCAAGCACCAATTAGAGTGTCTGATCTTCAATAAGTTCCGTAACGCCTTTGTTTTTGTTCATCGCGTCGCAGACCGTTCATTTTCTCTCATTATAAGTCTGTTCACGATACGCACCACTTTCTGACAAGAAACATCTTTTTCCCGCCAAAAGAGTAACGCAACACAGGCTTTATTTCACCACAAAATCTGACGCTAACGATCTGCTTCGCAAAATAATTTCACTCATTTACCCTCCGTTTACCTCCGCTTACGCGTTTAGCCATTGCGACAGCCGCTAAAAAAATACGTGCGATATATCGCATTCAGGTGCTATTCTGACCCAACACTGTTTAGTAAATTAAACAACAATTATGAACACAACACCTGAACTCCATTGTGATGTACTGATCATCGGCAGCGGTGCTGCCGGTCTCTCTCTGGCGCTGCGCCTGGCCGAGCATCAAAACGTTATCGTTCTGAGTAAAGGACCGATAAGTGAAGGTTCAACGTTTTATGCCCAGGGTGGCATTGCCGCCGTGTTTGATGAGACAGACAGCATTGCTTCCCACGTCGAAGATACGCTCATTGCCGGAGCAGGGATCGTGGATGCACACGCCGCAGAGTTTGTCGCCAGCAATGCCCGTCACTGCGTTCAGTGGCTCATCGACCAGGGCGTCTTGTTCGATACTCAGGTTCAACCCAACGGTGAAGAGAGCTACCACCTGACTCGCGAAGGCGGCCATAGCCACCGCCGCATCCTGCACGCAGCGGATGCCACCGGAAAAGAAGTGGAAACCACGCTGGTCAGCAAAGCGCTGAACCATCCTAATATTCGGGTTCTCGAGCGAAGCAATGCCGTTGACCTGATTATCTCTGACAAGATTGGCCTGCCCGGTATGCGTCGCGTGGTGGGCGCCTGGGTCTGGAACCGTAATAAAGAGAAGGTGGAGACCTGTCAGGCGAAGGCTGTGGTGCTGGCGACGGGCGGCGCCTCCAAGGTGTATCAGTACACCACGAACCCGGACATTGCCTCCGGCGACGGTATCGCTATGGCCTGGCGCGCAGGCTGTCGGGTGGCAAATCTCGAGTTTAATCAGTTTCACCCCACCGCCCTGTTCCACCCCCAGGCGCGCAACTTCCTGCTGACGGAAGCCCTGCGCGGTGAAGGCGCTTATCTGAAACGCCCTGACGGCTCCCGTTTTATGCCCGACTTTGACGCCCGGGGTGAACTGGCCCCGCGTGACATCGTTGCCCGAGCCATCGATCATGAAATGAAGCGTCTTGGCGTGGACTGCATGTATCTCGATATCAGCCATAAGCCAGCAGAGTTCATTCGCCAGCATTTCCCGATGATTTACGAGAAGCTGCTCAACCTTGGCATTGATTTAACGCGCGATCCTGTGCCCATTGTGCCAGCGGCGCACTATACCTGCGGTGGCGTGATGGTTGACGATCATGGGCGTACTGACGTAGACGGTCTGTATGCTATTGGTGAGGTCAGCTATACCGGACTTCACGGCGCGAACCGTATGGCCTCTAACTCGCTGCTTGAGTGTCTGGTGTACGGCTGGTCGGCGGCGGAAGATATCACAAAGCGCATGCCTTACGCCCGCGAGACAGAGCACCTGCCAGCCTGGGATGAAAGCCGCGTGGATAATCCGGACGAGCTGGTCGTGATCCAGCATAACTGGCATGAGCTACGACTATTTATGTGGGACTACGTGGGGATTGTGCGCACCACGAAACGCCTGGAACGCGCCTTGCGCCGCATCACCATGCTGCAGCAGGAAATTGATGAGTACTATGCCAATTTCCGCGTATCCAATAACCTGCTGGAGCTGCGCAATCTGGTGCAGGTTGCCGAGCTGATTGTCCGCTGCGCGATGATGCGTAAAGAGAGTCGCGGGCTGCACTATACCCTGGACTACCCGGATCAGCTTGCTGAATCCGGCCCGTCGATACTCGCCCCGCAGATTTACATAAACAGATAAAACGCCTGGGTCAGAGCAGTGTAATCTTCGGAATAACGCTGGTCTGGCCCACGGATCACCATCCGGTCATTAAAGCATTCACCCTCTTTTGGCGAGAGCGCCAGCAGCACGCGGTGCGGCAGTCGTCCTTCCGTATCCGAAATATCGGTACGCAGACGTAACGTCCAGCCGATCTCCTGCGCGATGCCGATAAACGTGTTGCCGGTACTCTCAGGCAGGACCACACAGAAAAAACCTTCTTCGGAGATGAGTTCTGCCGCACTGGTGAGCAGCGCTTTATGATCGAGGGAGCCGGTATAACGCGCCCGTTCACGCTCGGGTGTCCCGCACTCAACGCCGGGTTCGTAGTAGGGAGGGTTGCTGACGATCAGATCGTAACGCGCGGTTTGTTCAGGCGCCCAGGCGAGCACATCTGCGCATTCCACTTTCATTCGGGCTGCCCAGGGGGATTCGGCCATATTGTCACTCGCCTGCTCTGCGGCCTGCGCGTCCAGTTCGACGGCATCAATGATGACATGTTCTTCCGTACGCTGCGCCAGCATCAGCGCCACCAGCCCGCTGCCGGTACCAATATCAAGAATACGCTTAACACCTGCGACAGGCGCCCACGCTCCCAGTAAAATACCGTCTGTACCGACCTTCATGGCACAGCGATCGTGGGCGACAAAAAATTGTTTAAACGTAAAACCATCGCGGCGCAGCTGCGCTTTGAGTTGAGACATGTCAGGGCAACCTTCTAAGTGAAACTGGAGTAGCATAGGGGAAAGCGAAGTGGCCGAAAAGCGATATCCATACAAACAGATGAAGATTGCAGCCGTAACGTCTATAATCAGCGCCCCACACAGAGGTAGAACATGACTGTAACGACTTTTTCCGAACTTGAACTCGATGAAAGCCTGCTCAATGCACTTGAGAGCAAAGGCTTTACACGCCCGACCGCCATTCAGGCAGCGGCCATTCCGCCTGCGCTTGAGGGCCGCGATGTGCTCGGTTCTGCGCCAACCGGCACGGGGAAGACAGCAGCCTATTTGCTGCCTGTGTTGCAGCATCTGCTCGACTTCCCGCGTAAAAAATCTGGCCCGCCGCGTATTTTGATCCTGACGCCTACGCGCGAACTGGCAATGCAGGTTGCCGATCACGCGCGTGAACTCGCGGCAAATACTCATCTGGATATCGCCACCATCACCGGCGGCGTAGCGTACATGAACCACGCCGAAGTGTTCAGCGAAAACCAGGACATCGTCGTTGCGACGACGGGACGCCTGCTGCAGTACATTAAAGAAGAGAACTTCGACTGCCGCGCGGTTGAAACGCTGATCCTCGACGAAGCCGACCGCATGCTGGACATGGGCTTCGCACAGGATATCGAGCACATTGCAGGGGAAACGCGCTGGCGTAACCAGACGATGCTGTTCTCTGCCACCCTCGAAGGGGAAGCGATCAAAGACTTCGCTGAGCGTCTGCTGGAAGATCCGGTGGAAGTCTCGGCGACGCCGTCCACCCGTGAGCGTAAGAAGATCCACCAGTGGTACTACCGCGCGGATAACCTTGAGCACAAGGTCGATTTGCTGAAACACCTGCTCAAACAGGAAGATGCTCTGCGCGCAATCGTATTTGTGCGTAAGCGCGAACGCGTGCACGAGCTGGCTGAAATGCTCCGTAACGCCGGGATCAACAACTGCTATCTTGAAGGCGAGATGGCGCAGATCAAGCGTACCGAAGGGATTAAGCGACTGACCGATGGTCGCGTTAACGTGCTGGTTGCAACTGACGTTGCCGCACGCGGGATCGACATCCCGGACGTCAGCCACGTCATTAACTTCGATATGCCGCGCAGCGGAGATACCTACCTGCACCGTATTGGTCGTACCGGCCGCGCGGGCCGCAAAGGGATTGCGATTTCACTGGTCGAAGCGCATGACTACCTGCTGCTGCAGAAAATTGGCCGCTATGTTGATGAGCCGCTGAAAGCGCGCGTGATTGACGAACTCCGCCCGACCACGCGTGCCCCGAGTGAAAAGATGACGGGTAAACCGTCCAAGAAAGCGCTCGCAAAACGTGCTGAGAGAAAAGAGAAAGAAAAAGAGAAACCGCGCGTGAAGCAGCGCCACCGCGATACCAAAAATATTGGTAAGCGCCGTAAGCCAAGCTCTGCCGCACCAGAGACGAAAACTGAAGAGTAAAAAAAAGCCGGGGAAATCCCCGGCTTTTTTATTCCCCCCTGCTGAAGCCGTTACAGGCTTTCAGTAAAGGTACGGGCGATAACGTCGCGCTGCTGTTCTGGAGTCAGTGAGTTAAAGCGAACCGCATAGCCAGACACGCGGATGGTCAGCTGTGGGTATTTTTCTGGGTGCTCAACGGCATCCATCAGCGTTTCGCGGCGCAGCACGTTAACGTTCAGATGCTGACCCCCTTCCACGCGCACTTCAGGCTGCACTTCCATAGGAACTTCACGGTACTCGATTTCGCCCAGTTTGTTTACCGGTACGATTTCATCTTCAGCAAAACCCGCTTTCGCAACGACGCAGCGCGCTTCGTTCTTCTCGCTGTCCAGCAGCCAGAAAGAATTGAGCAGATCGTCATTTGCAGCTTTAGTAATCTGGATACCTGTAATCATGTGTTGCCTCCCTTAGGCTACATTAACTGGTGTCGGCCTCTTGCGGCCAATTGGTAAAACCATTGTTTCTTGTGTGTATATATAACATTCGCACCTCGGTGATTTATTGATTTAAATCAACAAAAACACCAACCACATAAAGAGTGTGGTTTTAATTTATTGTTTCAGATCAATTTCACGGTCTCACCATTTCAACTTACCCTGTATCTTTTCAAAATAAATTTAGCCACTTAGCACGTATTTCAGCGCGTAATTTTGCTCACCGGGGTGAAACAGGTAAGCTAGTCAGAGATTGAGATTCGCAGGAGAGCGAGATGACGACACATTTAACCTGGCATGACGTGCTGGCAGAAGAAAAGCAGCAGCCTTATTTTATCAATACGCTCAGCACCGTTGCCGCTGAGCGTCAGTCCGGACAGACGATTTACCCGCCGCAGAAAGACGTGTTCAACGCCTTTCGCTACACCGAACTGAGCGATGTGAAAGTGGTCATTCTGGGTCAGGATCCCTATCACGGCCCCGGGCAGGCGCATGGGCTGGCGTTTTCCGTTCGTCCGGGTGTGGCGATCCCCCCTTCTCTGCTCAACATGTATAAAGAGCTTGAAGCAACCGTGCCCGGTTTTACCCGGCCAAACCACGGTTACCTGGAAAGCTGGGCGCGCCAGGGCGTGCTGTTACTGAATACGGTGCTTACCGTACGGGCCGGTCAGGCGCACTCGCACGCCAGTCTGGGCTGGGAGACGTTTACCGATAAAGTCATCAGCCTGATCAACGAGCATCGTGAAGGGGTGGTGTTTTTACTTTGGGGTTCTCACGCGCAGAAGAAAGGGGCGATTATCGATCGTCAGCGTCATCACGTGCTCAAGGCACCGCACCCGTCACCGCTGTCTGCACATCGCGGTTTCTTTGGCAGTAATCATTTTGTTCTGGCGAATGAATGGCTGGAAAAACGTGGCGAAAAGCCGATTGACTGGATGCCTGTATTACCGGCAGAGAGCGAGTAGTTAGAGTTTGTATGCCCGGCTCACCGGGCATACAAAAAGCATAATGGATTATGCCTTATTCTGGCGCCACCATTCGGCCAGCAGTACGCCGGTCGCAACGGATACGTTCAGACTTTCCACATTGCCTGTTCCGTCGATAGAGACGCTCAGATCCGCACTGGAGAGCGCCGCGTCAGACAGACCATCACGTTCCTGACCCAGCACCAGCACCATTTTGCGCGGCAGCGTCGCTTTAAACAGCGGCGTACCGGCATGGCTCGAGGTAGTCACGATGGAATAACCCGCTTTACGGAACTGCTCGAGGGCGTCCAGAACGCTGTCGCCGGTGATCGGCTGTACGTGCTCGGCTCCGCCTTCCGCAGTACGGATCGCGGCGCCGGATTCCAGCAGTGCGGCATCCTGCAACAGCACGCCTTTCACGCCAAAGTGCGCGCAGCTGCGCATCATTGCGCCCAGGTTGTGCGGGTTGCCCACATCTTCCAGCGCCAGCACGCAGTCATCGGCATCCGCCTGGCTGACCCACTGCTGCACGGTCGTGCCGTTACGCTTTTTGATCAGGAAGCAGACGCCGCCGTGGTGTTCAGTGCCGGACGCTTTGGTCAGCTCGGCATCATCAACCACGTGGTAGGCTTTACGGTTCGCGGCCATCCAGCGCAGCGCTTCTTTGAAGCGCGGGGTCACGCTCTGGATAAACCAGGCGCGGACGATACACTCAGGACGGCTCAGGAACAGCGCCTGGCAGGCGTTCTCGCCATACACGCGGGTCTCTTCCGCACGCTGACGGCGCAGCACTTCCGGGTCGATAAAGCTTTTACCGCTGATACCGCCGTGATCGGCTTTTTCCGGCGTCTCATCGCCAGGGGCGCGAGAGACGGTGCGCCACGGGGAGGCGTTATCACGTGAGAAGTCATCACGCGGACGATCGTCGCGTGGACGGTCACTGCGTGGGCGGTCGGAACGCGGACGGTCATCGCGTTTGTGATCGTCACGTTTGCGGTCATCACCGCGGTTATTTCTGTCATCGCGGGCGGGGCGACGGCCACCGTCTGCACGAGAAGACGCCGGACGCCCGCCACCTTTTCCGGTACGCGGATTTTGGGTGCGTTTATCAGAGTCATCATCACTGCGGACATACATCACTTTGACCTTGCCGCTTTTGTTTTTCATTTCGTCGTTCATGCTTTTCTCCACCAGCGCTGCGCGAAGCGCGCAGATTACCCGATGTGCCAGCGCATAGCCATAATTTCGTACAAAAGCCTGTGACTATTGTTCTCATTGAATAAAACGCATTGTTGTTTCAAACAGGCTCATTGATAATATGTAACATATTAGAAACATTATCGGCGTCGTGCCGCTGTCCCACGGCTCTATCAGAGGTTAGTTATGAATACCGTATGTGCCAACTGTCAGGCTCTTAATCGCATTCCGGACGATCGGATGGAAGATGGTGCGAAATGCGGACGTTGTGGCCATGAATTATTTGATGGCGATGTCATTAACGCGACGGGTGCTACGCTGGACAAACTCCTCAAGGACGATCTTCCTGTCGTAATCGATTTCTGGGCGCCATGGTGCGGCCCATGCCGTAGCTTCGCGCCGATCTTCGAAGATGTGGCCGAAGAGCGCAGCGGAAAAATGCGGTTCGTAAAGGTCAATACCGAAGCCGAACCCGAACTGAGCGCACGTTTTCGTATTCGCAGCATCCCGACCATTATGATTTTCAAAAATGGCGAAGTGATCGATATGCTCAACGGCGCGGTTCCAAAAGCGCCTTTTGAAAGCTGGTTAAACGAGTCGCTGTAACATTCACGGGGCACGTCTTGTGCCCCGCTCCCGCCTCTGCGAAAATAGCGTTTTTCCTGCATTTCGCCCATGACTGATAACGCCGTTCTTAAATTACGCGCCGAACGCCTTGCGCGCGCCACCCGACCGTTCCTCGCCCGAGGCAACCGTATTCGCCGCTGTCAGCGCTGCCTGCTGCCGCTGAAGGTTTGTCTGTGCGAGACGCTGGCACCGAGTACGGCACAGAGCCGTTTTTGTCTGGTCATGTTCGATACCGAGCCGATGAAACCCAGCAATACGGGGCGTCTTATCGCCGATATTCTGCCGGATACCGCCGCGTTTCAGTGGTCCCGTACGGAGCCGCCTCAGGCCCTGCTCGATTTAGTGACCAGCCCCAACTACCAGCCGATGGTCGTCTTCCCCGCGTCATATGCAGGTGTGGATCGCCAGGTGCTTTCAGCGCCGCCATCCGGTAAACCACCGCTGTTTATCATGCTGGACGGTACCTGGACCGAAGCGCGAAAAATGTTTCGCAAAAGCCCGTATCTCGACGCGCTGCCGGTGATTTCTGTCGATCTTTCCCGCGTCTCCGCCTACCGCCTGCGTGAAGCACATGCTGACGGGCAATACTGCACCGCCGAAGTGGCGATTGCGCTTCTGGATTTAGCGGGAGATACCGCTGCGGCTGGTGCCCTGGGCAACCATTTCTCATGCTTCCGGGAGCGCTATCTGGCGGGAAAAACCGTTCATAAGGGCAGCGTCACAGCGCCCGAGCCAGAAAGCGTTTAAAATCATCAGGTCGCTTGCATTCACAGGAGGCCTGCATGAGCCAGCGAGGGTTAGAAGCGCTACTTCGTCCAAAATCCATTGCCGTTATCGGCGCATCAATGAAGCCGGATCGTGCTGGCTATCTGATGATGCGCAATCTGCTGGCCGGGGGATTTAATGGCCCCGTCATGCCCGTCACACCGTCTTATAAGGCCGTTCAGGGGGTACTTGCATGGCCTGATGTACAAAGCCTGCCTTTCGTGCCGGATCTTGCCGTACTCTGTACAAACGCGAAGCGCAACCCGGAACTGCTGGAATCACTCGGCAAGAAAGGGTGTAAAACCTGCATAATTCTCTCGTCTCCGCCTGAACAGAAAGCCGAGCTTCTGGCCTGCGCCAGCCGCTTTCAAATGCGCATTCTCGGGCCAAACAGTCTGGGCCTGCTCGCCCCCTGGCAGGGGCTGAATGCCAGTTTCTCCCCGGTTCCGATCCGCAAAGGCAAACTGGCGTTTATCTCGCAGTCGGCTGCGGTATCGAACACCATCCTCGACTGGGCGCAGCAGCGTGAAATGGGATTCTCCTACTTCATTGCCCTGGGCGACAGCCTGGATATCGACGTTGATGAGCTACTGGATTTTCTGGCGCGTGACGGCAAAACCAGCGCGATCCTGCTTTATCTTGAGCACCTCAGCGACGCGCGTCGTTTTGTCTCAGCTGCGCGAAGCGCTTCGCGCAATAAGCCGATCCTGGTGATCAAAAGCGGACGCAGCCCTGCGGCACAGCGTCTGCTGCATTCTCATTCCGGCATGGATCCCGCCTGGGACGCCGCCATTCAGCGCGCGGGGTTGCTGCGGGTACAGGATACGCACGAGCTTTTTTCCGCCGTTGAGACGTTAAGCCATATGCGCCCGTTGCGCGGTGAGAAGCTAATGATTGTCAGTAACGGTGCGGCCCCTGCCGCGCTCGCGCTGGACGAGCTGTGGCGCCGCTTCGGCAAGCTGGCAACGCTGAGTGAAGAGACGCTGCAGCGCCTGAAAGAAGCGCTTCCGACCAGCGTGACGCCCGGCAATCCGCTTGATTTGCGCGATGACGCCAGCAGCGACCGCTATATCAGGGCGATATCCATTTTGCTGGATAGCCAGGATTTCGATGCGCTGATGATTATCCACTCTCCCAGCGCGGTCGCGCCGGGCAGCGAAAGCGCGCGCGCGCTCATTGACGCCGTGCGCAACCATCCACGCGGTAAATACGTTACCCTGCTCACCAACTGGTGCGGTGAGTTTTCCTCTCAGGAGGCACGGCGCTTGTTCAGCGAGGCCGGGCTGCCAACCTACCGCACGCCGGAAGGCACCATCACCGCATTTATGCATATGGTGGAATATCGCCGCAACCAGAAACAGCTGCGTGAAACACCGGCTTTGCCGGGGAATCTGACGGCGAACACCGTCGACGTTCACCGGCTGTTGCAGCAGGCCATTGAAGAAGGCGCGACCTCGCTTGATACGCATGAGGTCCAGCCCATTCTGGGCAGCTACGGGATGCAAACCCTGCCGACCTGGATCGCCAGCGACAGCGCAGAGGCCGTGCATATAGCCGAACAGATTGGCTATCCGGTGGCCCTGAAGCTCCGCTCCCCGGATATCCCGCATAAGTCTGATGTTCAGGGGGTTATGTTATACCTGCGTACGGCGACTGAGGTGCAGCAGGCAGCTGATGCCATATTTGATCGGGTCAAAATGGCCTGGCCGCAGGCAAGGATCCACGGATTGCTGGTGCAAAGCATGGCAAACCGCGCAGGGGCTCAGGAATTACGGGTGGTGGTCGAACACGATCCCGTCTTCGGTCCGCTCATCATGCTGGGAGAGGGGGGCGTTGAGTGGCGTCCGGAGGAGCAGGCGGTGGTGGCGTTACCGCCGCTGAACATGAACCTGGCGCGCTATCTGATCATCCAGGCGATTAAAAGTAAAAAGATCCGCGGCCGGAGTGCGCTGCGCCCGCTTGATATTGCCGGGTTAAGCCAGTTCCTGGTACAGGTGTCTAACCTGATTGTGGATTGCGCCGAAATACAGCGGCTGGACATTCATCCACTGCTCGCCTCCGGCAATGAGTTCACGGCGCTGGACGTGACCCTGGATATCGCGCCATTCGAAGGAGACAGAGAGAGCCGTCTGGCGATCCGCCCGTATCCCCTGCAGCTGGAAGAGTGGGTTGAGATGAAGAATGGGGAACGCGCCTTGTTCCGCCCTATTCTGCCGGAAGATGAGCCCCAGCTGCGGGCCTTTATCTCTCAGGTCACGAAAGAGGATCTTTATTATCGCTATTTTAGCGAAATCAACGAATTTACCCACGATGATTTAGCCAATATGACCCAGATCGACTACGATCGAGAAATGGCGTTTGTTGCCGTTCGTCGCTCCGATAAGGGGGATGAGATCCTCGGCGTCACGCGTGCGATTTCTGACCCGGATAACGTGGATGCGGAGTTTGCTGTGCTGGTGCGCTCCGATCTTAAAGGCCTGGGTCTTGGGAGACGGCTGCTGGAAAAACTCATCAGTTATACGCGAGATCACGGATTGTTACGCCTCAATGGCATTACTATGCCTAACAATCGCGGTATGGTGACCCTGGCGCGAAAACTTGGGTTTGACGTTGATATTCAGCTGGACGAAGGTATTGTGGCCTTGTCCCTCAGTCTGACATCAGCAGACAAACGCGAGTAAGCTACTGGAAATGTTACCCACTTTGGACGGGACTGGTGGTATCATTGTCCGCTTATGTTGTTTGCATGGTACAGACAACCCTTCAATGAACAGAGAAGAAACGCACTGTGATGTTGTCAAAATTTAAGCGTAATAAACATCAACAACACCTTGCTCAACTACCGAAGATTTCTCAGTCAG
The DNA here is from genome assembly GCF_034107965.1 of Enterobacter sp. 61D5. Lineage (NCBI taxonomy): Bacteria > Pseudomonadati > Pseudomonadota > Gammaproteobacteria > Enterobacterales > Enterobacteriaceae > Enterobacter > Enterobacter sp. 61D5. The sequence goes on along the minus strand of NZ_JAWNFK010000004.1, from coordinate 3,131 downwards.
TTGATGATGTAGAGTTCTTTTACGCTCCCGCTCATTTTCGGGAGACGCTTCTGGAAAAGATTGCCAGCGCCACGCGACGCATTTGCATTGTAGCGCTCTATCTTGAACAGGATGAAGGTGGGCGCGCGATCCTGAACGCGCTCTATGAAGCCAAACGTCAGCGTCCGGAACTTGATGTTCGCGTGCTGGTAGACTGGCATCGCGCTCAGCGTGGCCGTATTGGCGCTGCCGCCTCAAACACCAATGCTGACTGGTATTGCCGCACGGCGCAGGAAAATCCTGGGGTTGATGTGCCTGTTTATGGCGTCCCGGTAAATACCCGTGAAGCGCTCGGCGTTCTTCATTTCAAGGGCTTCATCATTGATGACAGCGTGCTGTACAGCGGCGCAAGTCTGAATGATGTTTACCTTCATCAGCTCGATAAATATCGCTACGACCGCTACCATCTGATCCGTAATCCGCAGATGGCCGATATCATGTTTAACTGGGTTGATAAAAATCTGGTCCATGGCCGCGGTGTTAATCGCCTTGACGCTCCCGAACGCCCTAAAAGCCCGGAAATCAAAAACGATGTTCGCGCCTTCCGTCAGGAGCTGCGTGATGCGGTCTATCATTTCCAGGGCGATGCGAACAACGAAGAGTTATCCGTTACCCCGCTGGTAGGGCTCGGCAAATCAAGCCTGCTGAACAAAACGATCTTCCATCTGATGCCGTGCGCGGAGCAGAAACTCACCATCTGTACGCCGTACTTCAACCTTCCTGCAGTGCTGGTGCGTAATATCATTCAGCTGCTGCGCGACGGTAAAAAAGTGGAAATCATCGTTGGTGATAAAACCGCAAACGACTTCTTCATTCCTGAAGATCAGCCGTTCAAAATCATTGGTGCCCTGCCTTATCTCTATGAGATTAACCTGCGCCGTTTCCTGAGCCGTTTACAGTATTACGTAAACACTGACCAGCTGGTTGTGCGTCTCTGGAAAGATGAAGACAACACTTACCATCTGAAAGGAATGTGGGTCGACGATGAGTGGATGCTGCTGACCGGTAACAACCTGAACCCACGCGCGTGGCGACTGGATCTGGAAAACGCTATCCTGATCCATGACCCGCAGCATGAGTTAGCCGCAAAACGTGAACGTGAGCTGGAGCTGATTCGCACACATACCACTGTGGTGAATCATTACCGCGAACTGCAGAGCATTGCCGATTACCCGGTGAAAGTCCGCAAGCTTATCCGCCGCTTACGTCGTATTCGTATCGACCGACTTATCAGCCGTATTCTGTAATGTCCAGGCCCTGCCACACGCAGGGCTTTTTTTATGGAGCCCGTTGATGCGTATTCCTCTGTTACTGAGCGTCCTCTTTCTGAGCGGCTGTAGCCATATGGCCAACGATAGCTGGTCTGGACAGGATAAAGCCCAGCATTTCCTCGCTTCCGCGATGTTGTCCGCAGCCGGTAATGAATATGCGCAGCATCAGGGATACAGCAGGGATCGCAGTGCGGCAATTGGGTTGATGTTCTCAATCAGCCTTGGAGCATCAAAAGAACTGTGGGACAGCCGCCCCGCAGGGAGCGGCTGGAGCTGGAAAGATTTCGCCTGGGATGTCGCCGGCGCAACGACCGGCTATGCCGTGTGGCAGATGGCACGCTATTAAAGCCGAATGCCTTTCCCTTTGCGATGCAGCATCAGGGAAACAATAAAGGCCAGTGCGCCCATTATCGTTACGTACCAGAAGAATGTCGTTTCACTTCCCCATGATTTAAGCGATAACGCAACGTACTCCGCCGATCCGCCAAACAACGCATTAGCTACCGCATAAGAGAGCCCTACCCCTAAAGCACGTACCTGCGCCGGAAACATTTCGGCTTTCAGTATTCCGCTAATAGAGGTATAGAAACTGACAATCACCATCGCCAGCATCACCAGCGCAAACGCGGCATACGGCGAAGTCACATGCTGAAGGGCAGACAGAATAGGTACGGTACATAACGCTGACATCCCGCCAAAAATCAGCATCGACGTTCGTCGACCGATTTTATCCGAGAGCGCACCGATAATAGGTTGTATGAGCATAAAGACAAACAGCGCCACGGTCATGACTACGCTGGCAACGTTTGCGTGCATGCCGGTTGTGTTCACAAGGTACTTCTGCATATAGGTGGTGAACGTGTAGAAACTAAGAGAGCCGCCCGCAGTAAAGCCCAGCACCATAAGGAAAGCTTTGCGGTTACGCCATAACCCTTTGAATGTTCCCGCCTCCTTTAGCGTTCTGACTTCCTTCTGAGAGGTTTCATCTAACTGACGGCGTAGCCAAAGTGCGACAACCGCCAGTACTGCGCCCATTGCGAAAGGAATTCGCCATCCCCAGGCGTGAAGTTGCTCATCCGTCAGAATTTGCTGCAGGATCACCACCACAAGAATGGCCAGCAGTTGACCACCAATCAACGTGACATACTGGAATGAGGCGTAAAAACCTTTACGGCCTTCCAGTGCAATCTCACTCATGTAGGTCGCACTGGTACCGTACTCACCGCCCACCGATAATCCCTGAAATAAGCGGGCCAGTAAAAGTAACGCCGGTGCCCAGGTACCAATCGATTCATATCCCGGTAAGCAGGCGATCACCAGAGAACCAAAGCACATCATGCACACCGAGATCAGCATAGAAGTCTTACGGCCGCGACGATCCGCAATGCGACCGAACAACCAGCCCCCGATGGGCCGCATTAAAAACCCTGCGGCAAATACCCCCGCCGTTTGTAGCAGCTGCGTTGTGGTGTTGCCGGATGGGAAAAAAATATGTGCGAAGTAGAGTGAACAGAATGAGTAGACGTAAAAGTCGAACCATTCAACCAGATTCCCTGAAGAGGCGCTGACTATTGCCCATACCCTTCTTCGGGTATCACTGTTAGCCAGCGTCCCGTTTGATGTAATGCTTTCTGTCATTGTGATTATGCTCCTGCCATAAACAGCGGCGTATTGAGCCAGGAGACTCAATTACCTCGTAAACAAAATGTTATAATTTTGTTATAAATAACATTGCGACAGGGATCACACATTCCATTAGCAGGATAAGGGATTAAGAGGAAGGCCAGAGAGGATAAGCAAAAAGCAAAAAACCCCGCACCT